>JAODGH010000039.1:0-60210 GCA_025464325.1 Methanosarcinales archaeon
TTAAAAGATTGCGTGGCACAGCACTCATTATTATAATCCTTATTTTCATAGAACCAGTTAGCAAAGCCCCATAACAATATCAAACTCTTCTCCTTCTCCAGCACTGCGAGAACTTGCCGGAGCTTTTCAATATGATACGCCTCTATTGGGTATTTAGCCTCAATAACCGCAGTCTGAACAGCATGCATCGAGTAAAAATTGCCCTCTCGCCTGATGAAGAATTTCCGCACTACACTGCCCAGAGCATAAGCATCGTCAAAATCCTCTAAATCGCCATGGAATATGCACTCGTAAAACTTCTCAAGCACATCGAACTCAATTGCTGGAACCGCCCTCAGAGCAAGTGCAATGCTTCTCAATATGCTCTTTTCACTTGTACTCAACAACCTTCTTTCTTCGTTATCCAGGAATTCCAGATGGTTACGCCAGATCTCAAAAGAGCTATCAGGAAGCGTTCTCAGGTCGTCCATCGTCAATCTCTTCTTACCCTGCGCTTCTGCTGTGGCGAACAGCGAAATCACGTAGTAAGGCGTGCCATCCCCTGCTTCGAGCAGTCTTTCCTTAACACTTTCGGCTTCAACATAAACCTTAAAATACGCAGCACATTTCTCGATGAGCTCCTTACTCCTGAAATCCTTCAGCTTTATCTCCACCGGCTGGAATTGATAAACCCCGCTCCACATTCTCGATGCGCCGATGAATACGAATTTCTTACCCTGCTCCCCGGTTAATCGCTCAATTTGAAGAATTGTGTTATTAATCAGTTCGCTCTTGACCTTATGGAGGTCATCCCAAATCAAAATGAATGACCGGTACTTCTGTAATTCCGCATCCAGACTATTTATATTATCCTCGCGGAAGAAGCTTCGAATCAAAACGAACCGCTCATAGCCCTTAAAAACATCAAGAGCAAGTATTCTCTGTATAAACCGCGACTTACCTATACCCGACTTTCCTGTCAGCAGCAACTTGTTATTTTTGGCTTCCAGCGCGTTCTTCACCTCTTCGAGCTCGTCTCGTTCAACATACTCGATTTGTAGCTTACCGACTGTGAGCTCGTTACTCACTTTATTTAGATCAGAAGTAATCAGAAAAGGTCTTGATTCCGCCTCTTTTGCTCTTTTCACTTCATCTAATAGCCATTCTAAATGCTGTTCAACACGTTTTAACGCTTCATCTGTGATGACGCCCTGGCGTACCAATCCCCCAAGTTCAATAACCACGAACTCCTTAAACGTCTTATCCCTACTGATGGCTTCTCTGGAAAACAACTCGTAGTAGTTCTTCGCTAAATCTTCAAAAACGTCGCTACGTCCTCCGAAATACCGCGAAATCAATACCTGCCGGGTTTCTTCTCTAAAGTCTAACCCCCGCAACTCACGAAGTACTTCATCATTGCTATTCAGATTGTTCAGTATCGCTTTCGCTTCTTTGTCATCCGATCTGTTTATGGTTTCGCTTAACGCGATCTTCAGAATTTTTAAAAGCGTCCCTCTCCCCGATCCTCGTAATTAACTTCCTGGCAAGTGCACCTGTGCTTATAATATCGCCTATTCCGATCCCTGAGACCAGCCCAAGCCCGGTGGCAATTAACTGCTCTATCATTTCATATCCTTCACAATCAAATGAATACCAGCACAATCAAATGAATACCAGCGCGACAACGACCGATCCAGACATACCGGCTTCTACCACCGCAGTCTCCACTTCTATTCGCTTGATATCCAGCTCCAATTTGCGGCTGTCCGCCATACGAACGAGTTTCGTCCTTATTTTGTCCTCTATATAAACGGCTGTGTGGTGCCCATGATGTTCACAGATAATACCAAACGCAGTGCTGTTATTGCTATCCACGAGCCAGCCATAGCCGACACCCGCACCAATCAATTCACCCGACACACCGTCCATACGCGACATCACACAGAATGTTATCTCACCCGGTGTCCGGTTGGTTGCCAAATCCGATAGCTCCTCGGCGTCCGGAGGCAGGATAGAGGAAACCGTAACCAGATTACATTCGCCTATACCCGCATTCTGCAACGCAAGATCGAAAGCAACATCACGATCGTACGCGATGCCCGTGCCCGAGGTAATAAAGAACGCTCGTGGTATCATCTATTAAATATTATAACCTACCTAAATATAAGAAGAGCTATGTCAGAAGTCTCGCCAGAGGTATCTCTCGTCCTGCCTGCGTATAATGAGGCAAAACGTATACGAGAGACCGTGGATATCGTTGCTGACAAATTGGGTGCGATCTCACGAGCATTTGAGATCATTATAGCGGAGGATGGATCCACCGACGGTACCGATAAGATAGCCGAAGCACTTGCAATAGAACGTTCTTATGTGCGGCATCTGCACAGTGATACCCGATTGGGTCGTGGTAGAGCGTTGAAACACGCATTTCAACTCGCAAAAGGTGATATCCTGGTGTATATCGACGTTGATCTCGCGACAGATATTGCACACCTCAAAGAGCTGATTGGTTACATACGTGCGGGCTATGATATCGCAACCGGCTCGAGAATGCTGAAAGGTAGTGATGTAAAACGATCACTAACGAGATTGATCGCGAGTAAGGGCTTCAATCTCCTCACACGGGTTATATTGAGGTCTTCGTTGCGAGACCATCAGTGCGGGTTTAAAGCATTCAAACGTGACTCGCTATTCGCTATTCTGGACGAGATCAGGGATGACCACTGGTTCTGGGATACGGAATTACTGATACGTGCACAGAGAGCGGGCTATAAAATCAAAGAGTTCCCGGTACGATGGCGATCTCCATCCGATACGAAGGTAGATATGCGCCGTGACGTGTTTGGAATGGCATATCAGATATTCCGGCTCTGGCGAGAATTATAATATTATTGGATAGGCGATTGCATCTTGCGGAATATCGTCGGGCATAAAATGCTCGTTATCAGTGCTAACAGTATGATCGCGGATTCCATCGTCCGGTCTATAAGCTCCAGCTGCAACCCAATTGCCGCCATCGCTATTATCAGACTCAGTCGTGACGATAGCAGAATACCCGCGGCTAAGCTCTCTTTTAACGAATGACGGAGGCTGAACAGCAATGACGGTAATACCTTGACCGCTAATGCCGCAAGAAGTAATTTCGGTAATACATAGATACCACCGCTCGTCAGAGCCCATACATCGAAATGCATACCCACATTTATAAAGAAGATCGGGATGAGGAACCCGTAACCGATGCCAAAAAGCTTCTGTTCTAAGACCGTACCGCCACGAAACAGTAACGAAAGCATCACACCGGCGAGAAAAGCGCCCAGTATCGCTTCCACATTCGATATCTCCGCTAAAGCTACGAATACGAGTAACAGTGCGAAAGACGCACGCACACCTATCTCTGATGGCTGATCTGATTTGAACCACGTGGATAACCGCTCAGGATAGTGCCATATCGCAAGTTTACCCACATAGTAGATCACAAAGAAGAGCGCAAATACAAGCGTGATCAGCGCCATCTCCATCGTCAACCCCTTCTTCAGATACAGTGTGTAGATCGTGATGAGTAATACGGTACCAAAATCGGCAATGAATGCCGATACCAGGATCGTTTGACCGTAATCGGTCTTTAAGAGCCCCAGCTCCTTTATCGTCGGTACCGTCAGCCCGACTGCGGAACTCGATAGCAATATGGCTGCAAATACGCCATATCTGGTACCAAAGAGCCCCACCTCCAGCATCAGGTACACTGATAGGGCAATAGTGAGGCAGAAAACGAAGAACCCTATTATAAACGGCTTTATACCGTGTACCGCAGTGCCCGTGAAATCTACCTCCAGACCAACGAGGAACATCAGGAATATAAGCCCAAAGTTCGCCAGGAAATCTATTATTATCTGCCCCTCACCCGTTATTGATACGCCCAGCATGCTCAGGAATATGCCGCATAAAATCTCACCGACCACTGCGGGAACGCCTATCTTGGACGATAAAAGCGGTATTATGAACGCAAAACCCGCTATTATCAGTAAAAGCACATTTGGACTTATATCCATCGCCTTTTAGTATCACACCACCGTTAATACCGAGCAGGGTGCGTCATTTATTATCCTCTTTATCAGGTCACCCCGGATAACCCCGGTACCTCGCCACGGTATCACTGCGAGCTGGTATTTACCGCATTTCACCGCCTTCACTACTTCTATCATTGGGTTACCTTCCACCCAATTCTCCTTTATCCGTACGTTCGCTTTCGCACCCTGTCTCTTCAGCCATTCAACTTCGTCTATTACCACCCCCTGCTCACTTAGAATGAGCAGATCTAACTCGGCACCACTCAGGTGGGCTAACAGGAGTGAATACCTGCAAACTGAATCAACACTCTCAGAGGAATCGATAATCGCGAGAATACGCTCATAATATCTGAATGTACGTGCCACAAGTACCGGACGCGATGCGCATCTTATCAGTTTCAGTACCACACTCCTGCCGAGCAATCGATCCATGAAACCAAGCTCTTCCTGGTCGATTATTATACAATCAGGATGATAATGGTGCTCTTTCACCCGCTCTAATATTACGCAACCGTGATAACGCAAATGCCGCTTTAGTATCTGCATCAGGTGCTCTTCCTCTATCAAAACCCGCAATCGCACACCCAGCTCTGCCGCAAGCATCTCCATTGCTCTACGATCTATATCAGGCGAAGTTATCACCGTGAGCTCAGCTTTTGCAGCCGATGCAATGAGTAACGCCTCTTTAAATGCCTTTCCTACCGCCTTTTCATTCAAAATAGGAACAAGAATCTTATTGAATGGTACATCCACACCCTCCTCCTCAGGACTCCGTATCAGGTTCGCTACAAGATTCGCCACCAGCTTTGAGGGCAGCATTATGTACTCCACGCCCAGTTCCGCAAATCGCTCCTGATCCTCCGGATCCTCCACACGGACTATTATCCTCGGCACACCGTATCGCTTCGCAATCGCTGCTGCACGGTAGTTCACATCATCATCGCTCGTCAGTGCTATGAAGGTCCCAACATCGTCCAGACCAACCTGCTTCAGTAACTCCTCATCACTACCGTCGCCTATGACAACCTTTACCCCGTCCAGACATTCCAGTTGCGCCTTCTTAGCTGGATTGATCTCTATTATTACCGCATCTGGTAACTGAGTAGCAAGCTCTTTACCCGCTCTTCCGCCTCCTATTATAATCGTCTTCATCCAGAGTAACTAAAAGCCCCTTATGATATATTTGCATTACAACAGGTTAAATACTTTATTGAGCCCGTGTTGAGACATTTGCAATATCTTTCCATTTATTATCCTTTGCCTGACCGATGAATATCGATGTATGTAACGTTTTTTTATTTTATTATTTTATAACTTGCTTTTTTATATGTCCATGGGCTGGCGGCAACGAAACGCCTTGCCCCTGCGGGAGCATATGTTCCCGGAACTAACGTTATGATAAAAGATGCGTATAGAAGACGAGCATAGGAACGCGATATTGAAGATACTGGAGAACAACGCGAGGCTGACCGATAGAGAGATAGCGATTCAAACGGGTATTGAGGAATCGAAAGTGAAGGAGATCATAAAGGAACTGGAGAACCGGGGCATAATAAAGAAATACAAAGCGATCATAAATTACGAAAAAGCGGGTATAGAGACCGTCCAGGCTCTGCTGGATATTAAAGTCGTGCCGGAACGGAACAAGGGCTATGATAGCATCGCCGAGCGAATATCGCGATTCCCGGAGGTGAAGTCCGTGCGGTTGGTCTCTGGTGAGTATGACCTCTCGGTACTGGTCGAGGGCAGGACGATGCGCGAAGTTGCTTATTTCGTCGCGGAGAAGATCGCACCTCTTGAGCACGTTCGTAACACCGTGACACATTTCCTGCTACGCACGTACAAGGAGAACGGCGAGATGCTCGAGGAAGAAGAGGAAGGGCGGAGATTGCGCGTGACATTATAAAATCAGCCGCAAGCTGACTATTTCAAATGGCTTTACTGTCAGTTCTATCCGTCTGCCGGTTATCTTCAATTCCCTTGTATCCGGCTCCGGCTCTTCCAGCAGGTTCACCACTTTCACCGTTTTTGGCGCTCTGAAGAGCGTTATTTCTGCATCCGTAACATTGCCCTGCGTCTCATAAAACCTCAGGATCACTCCTCTCTCATCTTCCGCTCGCTTCAATGCCGCTAAAATCACATTTGCCGGCTTGATCTCAATGAACGAACATTTACGCGGCAGTTTAATACCTCGTGGTAATTGCATCGCATCCATATCACAATTGAATTCCAGCGCACGGCGATATGAAGCAGCAGCCCGCCAGTCGCCATCGTGTGGATATATCGAATATCGAAACACGTATTTCTTCAATTCCTGTGCGTCCATAACCGGTATTGCGGGACCCGACGTACCATCGGATGATAGTACAGAAACGCTCCTCAGTAATGTCAGATAGATATCCCCGTCCCTTATCTCGTTCTCCGGTATACCCCTGTGGATAACCGTGACGCCTTTATTACCATCAGAATAATCGAGCCATTTCAGAGATGGATAGATGCCACTGGGCGGCTCCACCCAATCTTCAGCATCCTCTGACCTGCCGTGATCGGTCGGACGATTTACAACACCAAACTGGCTACCACAGGCATAATCCCGTACTCTCATGTCCGTACGGAATCTGATCCTGAGTCGTGCTCGCGGATGCTTATCTTCTATGAATGTTATGAAATCAATTCTCGGTATGTCACGATAGATAATTATCTTCTTCTTGCATTCAAGGAACTTATGCCGCCATAAACGGGGCTCCAGCTTATCTGTCAGTCTGTATGGCCATCGTAACGAGAAATAATTGGTTTCTATGTTGATGACACGTCGCAGAGGGCTTTTGTTCACCCAGAAGTTGTCCACACGGAATGCACCGTACACCACACCCTCGCCGCTTTCTGTCTTCAGCGGTATGTCCAGTCTCTGCCGGTGATAATACAGATCCCCGGTCTCCTCCTCCAGTACGAGCTCATTGCCTCTGCATATCCGCTTACCTGAACGGCTGGTAACGTCGATCAAACCCGTAGCAGGATCAACTTCGACCGAGAAGAAGCGATTCTCTATGGTATTGCCCCGCATTAATATATAGTTCCACTGTCGATGTCTGGGCTTACGTTCAAGAATCCTATACACTTTATAACCCATTGCGGGAACCGTGGCTACAAATCCGATCTTCGCGTATCGTAACGAATCATCATCGTGCTTTGCAAATTTTATTAGCTCAACGTCTATCTCCTCCCCACCGCTCTTCAAGCCACCTATCGTCACCACCCGCCCACGCTCGAAATACATCTCCATCTCAACCCATGTACTCGCTTCCCACGACAGCGGATTGAATACTACTATGTCTCCGGGCTCACCATCGTCTGTCGCTTCCTCTGCCAGTATTGTATTGAATATACGCGGCGTTAGGGCAAATAGTGTGGTCCTCAGGTAGCCCATGTACTGCCTTATCTCCTCATAGCCGCGATCCATGCCCGTGCCCGGTATGACATCATGAAAAGCACTGAACAGTATCTTCTGCCAGCATCCCAGCAGGTCATCGAACGGATAGAAACCGCGCAATAAATACGCTACTGTAGCCCAGCGTTCGCACCGTAGCAACCAGCACTCATAATTACAAAGCCCCAGTTTCAGCCACATACGGCTTGAACTGCAACTCGGAAACACCCTGGAGTATCGTCCTGAATACATCTCGCCCTTTCTGACCTCGAGATTAGCTTCCTCTGCCTCCTTCTCCATCGCTTCGAAGAATTCGCCCGGTGTCGCGATCTTCATTACTGCCACGTCACCTTTTTCTTCATTCCATGCCCGTACTGCATCCGGCATATCTGGCTGTGGCAGTGTTACCTCATCGCCCGAAGGCATAAGTATGTGCGATGTCGCTGCTAACTCCTTCAGTTCCTTATAGCTCTCCTCCAGCTTCGCCATGTTCAGGTCCAGACCTGCCCGATACCCGAGTGGCATCCAGTGCGCTAAAATCCGTGTACCATCGAGCCCTTCCCACAGGAATTCCGATGGCTTACGTTCCGGTACGCCCCTCCGGAATGCTACATACCGGTAACCCGCTTTTTTATATATCTGTGGTAACTGGGCGTTCAATCCGAAGCTATCTGCCTGCCACATCACCGGTACATCAACGCCAAATCGTTGCTTTGCATATCGCTTACCCGTTAATATCTCTCTTATCAGCGTCTCACCATCCGGGAGCATCGTGTCCGCCATGAGATATTCTCCATCAGCGATCTCGATCTTGCCCGCCTTTATTGCATCCGATATCCGCGAGAACAGTTCCGGACACCGTTTCTCCATCTCCTCCAGCAGGTAGGTCTGTTCTATCACAAACCTGAAATCCACCTGATCAATTAGTTCTGCCACAGTCCTCAGAACAAGCATGAGGTTGATGTACAGATGCTCCTCTTTCGTGAACACCCAGAGCGCGTCGAAATGCGCATGTGGAACGAGATAAATCGTGTCCTTCTTCATATTACAGGCGCCAATAGCTCAGTCAGCATACCTGACTGCCTGGTGGTACTTCCCTGTCCGGGTGCAGCAGTACGGGCTTGCCATCAACAACAACAGCGAGAAGCATGCCCTGACTCTCCTCTCCCATCAGCCGTACTGGTTTCAGATTCACCAGTACGGGTACGAGTTTACCAGTGAGCTGTTCGGGATTGTATTCACCAGCAATGCCCGCAACGAGCTGTATGGTCTGACTCTCACCGATATCCACATCGAGTTTTATCAGCTTCTTACTGCCCTTTATTCGTACCGCATTCTTTATCTCTCCTATTCGAATGTCCAATTTCTCAAAAACCTCTATTCCTATCGTCTCTTTTTTCATATCAATCACCCTTATTGGCTTCAAGGAGCTCCAGCACCTTCGTTTTCAACATACTGTTCAGCTTCTTACCATCAACTTTGCCGCGAAACTCGCGCATAACGATGCCCATCAATGGTCCCACTGCTCGTTCACCCTTTTCAAATATGAAATCGCGTTTAGAAGCCACTGTGTCCTCAATGAACCGTTCAACATCCGCCATACTCGTCCTCAGCCCCAGCTCCTCTATTGCTCGTTCTACCGTCTGGTCCGGCTTATTCGCTATGTATCTCAGTATCTCTGGTATTGCCTCCTTACCAAACTCGTTTGCAGCAAGCAGTCTGAAGATATCATGAATCTGCTGCCCTGTCAGATTCTCCAGTTCCACACCCTCCCGCGTCAGCTCCACCATCGTATCTGTAAGCGTCCTGGCAACGAGTGTTGGTGCTACTTTATAAGCCCTGACTATAGCTTCAAAGAGTTCGTAATTGCTGCTACGTCCTATTTTCGTGGCGAGCTCGTCATTCAAGCCGAACTGCCGCTTGTAACGACCTATCCGGTGCTCGAATGTCTCGGGCAATCTGCTACTCAGGTCCTTCAGCCGCAATGGATCTATCTCAACGGGGGGCACATCCGTTTCCGGATACATACGTGCAGCACCGGGCAGGGGTCGCATATATGCACTGCTACCGTTTGGCAATGCCCTCCGCGTCTCCTTCGGTATGCCCCGCATCGCTTCTTCTGCCCGGTTTAGTACCTCATTCAGTGCGTTCTCCGCTCGTGATCGCGTATCCGCAGCCACTATCACTATACAGTCCGATTCCGAAGCACCAAACACGCTTCTCATACGCGCTATTTCCGCGCTGGTTATGCCATAGGCGGGTAGTTCGTCCGTATGCATCAAGCCCGTACCGTATCGGGCTGCGAAATCGGCTAATTCGCTACCGAAACGCCTGCCTGGCTGCAATTCGGTACCAAGTATACCGGCAAATCCGCGCAAACATGCACCATATACCAGTCCACCGGCTCTTCTTATCACCCTCGATGCCGTATCCCTGAATATATCCGAGAGATCAACAATGCGGTGCTCCACTCTGCCACCTCGATTATTCAACTCGTGCATCAATTCCATGAGCTTCAACTGCCGCGTTATTTCGTTATCCACTATTGTACCTATCAACCTGAGGTTCTGGACGCCTTTTATCTCCACACGCGCGCCACCATCTATCGAGATATTGATATCCTGCCTTATGGTGCCCAATCCTCGTTTCACCTTACCGGTTGAGCGCAGTATCATTCCAAGCTGTTCCGCCACATTACGCGCCTGGTCCGCGGTTCGTATATCTGGTGCTGTACCTATCTCAACCAGAGGTATGCCCAGTCTGTCCAGAGAGTACACAACACTGCCATCCGCCCGTTCTTCGATCTTCTGTGCCGCATCCTCCTCCAGACATAACGAATCCACCCTTACACGCCCTTCTTCCGTTGTGAGCCAGCCATCGGTCGCTATCAGTGCGGTTCTCTGGAATCCACAGGTGTTTGAACCGTCTATCACTATCTTACGCATCGTGTGTATCTCATCCACAATATTCATATTCAGCATCAGTGCGATTTCCAGTGCAATATCTATCGCTTCGGGGTTCAACTCGCCCGGAGGCTCCTCATCGTTCTCTACCAGGCATGTGGTATCATAGGCTTTGTATATAAACGTGCGGCTGTATCTCGCTTCTGCACGGGCTGCCGCATCCACTTCTCCAAGCTCACTTTTTGATGCACGTAAATAACGTATAAACGAATATCGCGCGTCTTTCTTGTCACGCAACACCGTGGGACACTTACAGAATAGTTTTGTACCCGTGTCCAGCTGTTGATGTATCTCCAGTCCAGCTCTCAAGCCCACCCGGGCATAGTCTATCGCCATCTATTAGCCTCATATAATCAATGCCCCTCTAAAAAATAAAGAGATTTTCCAAAAACCCCCTTTGTAGCCCCGACCAAATTTCCAGTAGAAAGTATTTGAATCGCGAAATAGAAAGTATTATAAGCTATTAGCAGCATATGAGTATCATGCAGTCGTTAATTCATTATGCAATCAATGAGGAGTATGAAAAGGTAGAACAGCTCGGTGACAGGCTTGCACGTATTGAATCACTCATCGATTGGGAGAGGTTCCGCACCATCGTCGCGGATATCTTTGATAACAGGAGCAGGAAAGGCGGTAGACCGAATATAGACGAGGTTGTTATGATAAACGCTAAACCATCAGACCCTGAGCTTGAGCGGCAGGTGACCGACAGAATCTCTTTCCGTATTGAAATAACAACCGCATCGGTACATGATTCTTAAACCATTCAGTGAAGAAGTTGTCTATCGGGATAAAGATTATCGGTGCACCGGTAAAACTGCGGAATAAGCGTATAAACCGTAAGAGAGCGCCCGGTGAGAGGCATTACGCCGTAATAACATATGTTCAACGCCGCACACGTCCGTGTCACGACCGTAGCGCGGGTTGCGGTCAAGATGATATTCACTGAAAGGGTTTTTAGGTGGTAGAAGTGTGGGTTGGTGTGGTGGTACTTACGCTATGGTACGCGTGCAGGAAGTTGATGGGTAAAGTGAAGTTTTTGGAAATGCTCAGATGTTAAATTCTTTAAACCGAACCTGTATATCGCACACCTTAACCTGTGTTCTGTTTCTGTGTACCATGGAGAGGTGTTTTTTTCATGCAGTCATCTAATTTTTATTATTAATGGAGCAAACAAGATGAAGATCTCATATCTGTCACTCTCGGGTAAGAGGTGCACTGTCCAGTTTTATGGCTGTAACTTCAGGTGTAAAGGTTGCTTCGCTATGCAAACGAACAGATACACCGAGATGACACCATCACGATTATCTGCGATAATCAACCAGCTCGGTATCCATGAGGTCGTGTTAGCGGGTGGAGAGCCGACGATATACAGAAAAGAGCTTCCATCGTTTATCAAATCGTGCAACGCGAGAACGATACTCTCAACCAATGGCTCCCTCATGGATCGCGCCTTTGTAACAGAACTGGAGAACGTATGCCTGGATGAGGTTCATATAGACCTTAAGGCGTATACCCGGGAGTTACATGAATGGTACACCGGGGTATCAAACGAAAAAGTTTTAGATGCGATAGAGCTATTGAACGATAGCAATTTGAATTTTGAAGTGATTACAGTCTTTATTCCTGACATTATTGATAACGACGAGATAGAAAGGATAGCCACGTTCCTATCAGGTATCGGTGATATAAATTATAGGATCATAAGATACGTCCCTGCTAGGGGTCTGTCAAGAAGACCAACGGAAGAAGAGATTAAAGAAGCCGTATCAATCGCCAGGAAATATCTTAGTAATGTGACATCCTCTTTAGATTATCGCGCACACCCATTAAAAAGCGTTCGTCTGTACGGTCAGGACATCATGGATATCACAAATGCAGCAGGTACACCAGAACGATGATACATATACTCACCTTAGCCCTTATGTACGCCCTCTACTGGATGGTGCGGGTCGTGCCGGTGATAGCAATAGGCATTTTTGTAACGAGTTTTGCCGTCAATATCGGGTTGATGAGGAAATTTGAAGTGCTGATAAAACCCATTTCAAGTAAAGCGAATATCAGTGCACTATCGGCTTTGGCGGTAGTAACGTGCACGTTTAGCACCACTGCCGGTTACTCCATGCTCGCGGAGGGACTGGATAAGAATATCGTTTCCGAGCGAGAACTTATTGCAACCACACTGATCAGCTCCTTCCCGAGCATTCTCTCTCATCTCTTCACGTTTTTCTTACCTGTGGTGATTCCCATTCTCGGTCTCACTACCGGTTCAATATATGTGTATCTCGTAGGGCTTGGAGCGTTCTTGAAATCATGCATCGGGATAATACTTGCAAGACTATGGCTAAAGGATACTGATACTTCCCCATTCAAAGCCCCAATACCGGGTGATGATCTGCATCATGTTCGCGCCCCCACGGTTGTTGTGGCTAATAAAAGTGCACTGAGTAAAAGCGCTAAGAGCACTTATAAGATGCTCAAACGCATTCTGCCCGCGATGTTCATCACGCTGCTTCTGGTATCCGTGGCAATGGAACTGGACCTGTTCGATTCTTTCTCTACCTTTTTGGAACCTCTCACGATCATTTTGGGCGTGGAAAGCGAGGTCGTTCTGATCACCGCGACCAGGATAGTGAATACTTATTCAGGGTTGATACTTGCGGGTAGCCTTCTTAACAGGGGCGTGATTTCAACAAAAGGTGTGATAATTGCTTTATTACTGGGAAACGTGGTATCGTTCTCAACCAGATTCGTAAAACATTCTTTGCCTTTACATGTATCGCTATTCGGTCCCAGGCTGGCAGGGAAGACTGTAACGATAAACGCTGCAACTACGCTTGCCATAGATGTGCTGTTCATCGCGATATTGCTAACAATTTAGTTCAGGAGAAAATGTGCAATGTGCTTATTGAAGACATATCTTGATTAGATCGGGTAATTATTCATCAACCCTTCAACCATGCCCATGCCACACCTACTTTCAACCATTTGCCGTTCAATAGTAAGGTAACCTCTTCGGGTGCATAAGGAACACCTGTCTCCGAGTAGATAGCGCTACTGTACGGTACTCGAATGCACGGGGCTGAAACTGGATATACTCACCCTGTACAGCATTAACACGGCAGGGATGCGATCCAAATGTCCAACGAGAGCGGTAGATGTAACGATAGGTCTCTTAACTGAACATGCATGAGTAACCTTTTATTGGGGCATATAGTTGCGAAAAAGCACCATGTATTTTTCCCGGTTTTGTTTCGGCTGGAATCGGGAATTAGCTACTATTGTGTATGTAAACGAGAAAGGATGGTTTTATGATAGGAAATGAGGTTTGGTGGGTGCAACAGGTACATTATGGACTTGAGTGAGAAGTGGGTGTGGTATAGTGATGTTTTTTTTAAGCCAGCATGACGAATAGCTAAGGACTTGAATCCCGGATTAACCTATTTTGGCACGATCGATAGATTTATATGTTTATTTTCACATATTTATCATATGCTTTTGCCTGAATCGAAGGAGAAATTTTTAAACCTGTTAGATGAGATTGTCGGTCCATTAAAATATAGTGGTATTATCCTTCTCGATGATCAATTCAGGGTTATATGGGTTAATCGCGCGATCGAATATCTCATAGGTATAAGACGCAAGGATGTTATCGGACGGGATAACCGGCAGCTGATACATGACTGGTGTACGATATTGGAAGAGCCCGAAAAGTTTGAACACACGGTTCTTAGCTCATACAGCGATAACACGTGTATAGAGCGATTTGAATGCCATGTTCTCCCGGGAACATCCCGGGAAGAGCATTTCCTTGAATACTGGAGTGTGCCGATATTGACCGGAACATTTGCCGGGTGCAGGATAGAGTATTTTTATGACATCACCGCACAAAAACGTGTAGAGCAGAGACTGGCAACGCAGGAGGGGTATCTGCATCATGTCTTCGATAACATGCTGGATGGTATATTGATAATTGATTATGACGGTAAGATCCTCAAGTACAATTCAGTACTCGCGGAGATGCTCAATGTGGGACCCGATGAGATTATAGGCAGAAATATAACGGAGTTCCTTGCACCGGACTACAGGGCGAGTCTGAGAAGAGCCATTCAGAACGTGCGTATGGGTCAGGGCTGCATGGATATCTATCGGATATTATCGCGACATAAATGCGAATTCTGGTTTGAATTCAAACTAACCGGGATGGTCTACAACGAAAAGGACGTTGTGCTTGTATTTATTCGCGATATAACGGCACTGAAGGAGAAGAGCGAATTCCTCGAGCACATAATTGATAATATACCGGATACCATAATGATCAAGGATTCGAAACACAGGGTCGTGATGGTCAATCGTGCATATTGTGAAATAACGGGTCAGCAGCGAGAGGATGTAATAGGCAAAAAGATCTATCGGAAGACGGACGAGATGGTGATTAATAAGGGGGGTGTGGTGAATATACCGGAATTGACTTATACCGACTTAAATGGTAACAGGCACTACGTATCGGTGAAGAAGGCGCCGTTGGTGAGTAATGCGGGAGAGGTGACACATGTGCTGACGGTAAGCCATGATATAACCGAACTGAAGAATAAGAGAGAAGAGCTTGCCGCGAAGAACAAGGAGCTTGAGCAGTTCACATATACGGTCTCTCATGACCTCAAGGCGCCGCTACTAACAATCCAGGGCTTTGTACAACTGCTCCGGGATGATCTTGCACGTAACGACCACGACGCGGTGGATAAAGATCTGAAATACATAGAGAACGCGGCAAAGAAGATGGAGAAGCTTATTAATGACACCTTGCAGCTATCCCGTATCGGACGAGTGATGAATCCTCCTGAAGATGTAGCATTCCATGATATAGTCGTAGAAGCTCTGGAGCAAACGAGGCAGCAAATAGAATCGCGGGGGGTGGAGGTCTCGGTGTCAGATGATTTACCGGTCGTCCGCGTTGATCGTATGAAGATGGTGGAGGTAATGGTGAATCTTATAACGAACAGTGTGAAGTACATGGGGAATCAAAAGCAGCCGAAGATAGAAATAGGATACATGCTAAAAGATGGTGAAGTGGTTCTCTTCGTGCGTGACAATGGCATAGGTATCGAAAAAAACCAGCATGAGAAGGTGTTTGAGCTGTTCTACAAGCTTGACAGTCGTAGTGACGGCACGGGTGCCGGACTCGCCATTGTGAAGAGGATAATAGAGGTACACGGAGGACGAATCTGGATAGAGTCCAAACCAGGACATGGATGCACCGTTTTCTTTACACTACCGCTCTCTTCTAAATCGATTGTATCATAAATAAGCAATGCACTCAGAATTAGTGGATCATGTATCAATAGATGTTGTGGGCATGGGTGCACTGAATTATGATGTACTGTACGTGGTGGAACGAATAGCACGCGCAGGGGAAGAGGTTGGCATCATGGATATGGTAAAAGCTCCAGGCGGTTCGGCAGCCAATACCATCGTTGCTCTGGCGCGACTTGGTATTAAAACCGGCTTCATTGGCGCGGTTGGTAACGATAACGAGGGCAGAATTATACTCGATGCGTTCCACCATGAGGGTGTCGAGACATGTATAAAGATGATGGATGGCTGTACAGGTGCAGCGATAGGATTTGTAGATTCGCGGGGTGAACGAACACTCTATATTTATCCTGGTGTGAACAGCCGACTGGATATTTCAGATATAGATATGGAGCTTGTGACCGGTGCGAGATTCGTACATATGAGCTCATTTGTCGATCGTAAACAGCTGGATCTGCAGTGTGAGCTGGCGATGCATTTGAAGAAGCTCAGTTTCAGTCCGGGAATGTTATGCACCCGGTACAGATTAAAAGATCTCCGTGCGCTTATAGCGCGAAGCGAGGTGGTATTCCTCAATGCGGGAGAGCTGAAATCACTGATCGGGCATGATAATTATGAGCATGGTGCTGCTGAACTGCTTGATATTGGTGCATCCATTGTTTGTGTAACGCTCGGTGAGCGGGGTTGCTATGTTGCGACCAGAGAAGGCGAATCATATCAGGTGGATGCGTATCCTGCCAGAGTTGTGGACACAACAGGTGCTGGAGATGCGTTCGCCGCCGGGTTCCTTTACGGGCTATTGCGTCATAAGAGCATATACGATAGTGCCAGAGCCGGTAATTTGATGGCATCATACTGCATTCGTGAGTACGGTAGCCGTAAGGGACTGCCACGAACACTCGAATTGCCACCAGAGTGAACTTAATAAAGCCAGAGTACATAATATCTTAATGCAGTATAAATGAAGGAGGTGATGCTTATGTGTAGTGTGGGAGATGTGAGCTTCGATCTGGACATAGAAGAGCTGGAAATGGAGCGATACAGATGCAATGAGTGTGGGAACAAGTTTGATGCGATTGGTGAGAAGGTGGTATGCCCTGCCTGCCAGTCGGAGAATGTAGAGAAGATATAAAGAGAGATATATCATGATTCGCCTGCGAAGCGATGAGATGCTGATTGTGCGCGGTAATAGTGGAACAATAGGCGTGGTGAAAGCTGGTATAGGCAGGCAGTTCTTTGTCGATACCCCGAGAGGCGAGTATGTGCTGGCGCTGGGACCGGAGGATATACTTGTTGCTTCGGGTTTCGGAACGGGTGACAGGATACAAAAAGGGTTGAAGTGTGTTCTATACATGATCCGGGAGCTGAATTCGCCATTGATTGTACTGCCAACAGACCATCCGGCATCTGCTCGCCTTAAGTTCGTGGTATCCGCGGGAAAACGGGTTGTTATAAGTTGTAATATCAAGCCAGGGACACACCCGGAACAGCATTTGCTATGCGGTATGCCGGAGTTTGAGGGTATGGAATTACATGCCGTTGCGGGTGGTGTAGAATTGACCGGTCTGGAAACGGTGGATTTTGAGCATATCAGTTTCATATAGAGCTTCATATAGTATAGGAAATGTCATTCAGTAAACCGATGCTCTGTGCGATAGAGGAGATAGAGGAAGCGAATAGCGATGTAAAGACGTTCGTATTGCGTGCCGGGGCGATAGCGCGGGAAAGTGAGCCGGGACAGTTCGTTATGGTCTGGAACCCGGGTGTGGATGAGATACCGATATCAATTGCCGATGTGAGAGGCGAACTCGTAGAGCTCGCTATCGCCGATAGAGGCGACTGCACGCACAACCTGCAAGGTAAGCAGGTGGGCGATTTGATAGGTTTGAGGGGACCCTATGGCAGAGGATTCCGTATCGATGGCAGCAGGATTTGTATGGTTGGTGGCGGATACGGAACTGCGCCACTCTTATTTGCTGCGAAACGAGCGTGTGAGGACGGTAGGTTCATAACGGTTCTCGCAGGTGCACGAACTGAGTCGGAACTGCTGTACGTTGACAGGTTCCGGGATGCTGGCTGTGAGGATGTGCGAGTAGCAACGGAAGATGGTTCTGCGGGTTTTAAGGGTACCGTGACGGAGTTGCTATCGAAAACACTTGAGACCGATGATTTTGATCTGGTACTCTCATGTGGACCGGAACTGATGCTGAAACGTGTGTGTGAGATCACGAAACGTGCGGGTATATCCACTCAGGTCTCTATTGAGCGGATAGTGAAGTGTAGCTGTGGCGCCTGTGGCTCGTGTGATATCGGTGGATACCGGGTCTGTACAGATGGACCGGTGTTCGATGCTACCGAACTGGAAGGCACAGAGTTTGGATGCTGGACACGGGCGAAGAGTGGCAGAAGAGTAGCATTACAACCACAGATCAACGATCTGAGTTCGGTGCCTCCGCGTGTGTTCACACCCGACTATGAGCCAATGCTGGTGACAGAGGTGTGCGGGGTTCGATTCCCCAATCCGATAGCGAATGCCGCTGGTTTTGGGATAGCCGGGAAACTGCTTTACCGCTACGCAGTAGCAGGTGCTGGTGCGGTCGTGACAAAATCGGTCGGGTTACGAGAGCAGGAGGGGTATCCGAATCCCACGTTCCTTGAACTCGAGCCACAGACGTATGTGAATGCAATGGGGCTTTCAAATCCGGGCATAAATAATTATGGACCGGAGATAGAAGATGCGAAACGCGCGAATGTGCCATTGATACTGAGCATATTTGGGCAGGACGTGGAAGAATGCAAGCAGGTGGCGAAGCAGGCGGTGAAGTATCGGGTGGATATGATAGAATTTAATGCGTCATGCCCGCATACGAATTTTGTAGCCATGGAGAACAATCCCCGGATGTTAAGGAGCATAATAAAGGCGATACGCGAGATCGTGCATCCTGTACCCGTTGCAGTAAAGCTATCACCAAATATAGGCGATATCCCGGGACTGGCAATGACACTGGAACGAGCCGGTGCTGATGCAATCACCGCTATTAATACTGTCATTAGCAGACCTGTGGACAAAACACTGGATATACCTATTCTCGGTAATCCCACGGGTTATGGTGGTAAATCGGGCAGAGCACTTACCGCAGGAGGAAAGCAGGTGATCTTTGAGCTATACAAAGAGGTGAAGATACCGATAATCGCAGTTGGTGGCATATTCTCCGCGAAGGACGTGATAGACTATGCGAGAAACGGTGCACAATTGTTTCAGGTGGGTAGTGCGCTGGTGACTGAGGGTTATGGTATATTCAGAAGAATAAAAGACGATCTGAATGACTACCTTGATGCCAACGGTTATAAGAATATAGGAGAATTGGTGGGAGAAGCACACAGAAGTTGAAACGGAGAATGTGCCGTACCTACCGGCACATTAAAAATCAAAAGGGTTTTTATATGAATAACCGAATTTAGTTATAGACTTTCCTTACGGAGGAGTAACTGATGAGGTTTATAAGGTGGTTTGAAGAGGTTGGACGTGATGATGTAGCGCTGGTTGGAGGTAAAAATGCATCACTCGGCGAGATGATAAGGAACCTCAAAGAAGAAGGGGTGAACGTTCCTTCTGGTTTCGCCATCACTGCGGAGGCATATAAATATCTGATACAGAGTGCGGGCATAGACAGAGCAATCAGGGAAATCCTCCGGGATCTGGATACGCACGATATGGAGAATCTATCAGAGCGAGGCAGCAAAATAAGGCGATTGATAAAGAACGCGGGCTGTCCACCGGAGCTGGAGAAGGAGATACGGGAAGCATATAGGGCGATGGAGAGCCGATACGGTAAAAACGTGGATGTGGCAGTGAGAAGCAGTGCAACAGCGGAGGATCTACCGAATGCCAGTTTTGCAGGGCAACAGGAGTCGTACCTGAATGTAAGAGGCGAAGATGAGCTGATAGAAAGGGTGATGGATTGCTTCGCTTCTTTATTCACCGACAGAGCGATATCGTACCGTGTGGATAAAGGATTCGACCATTTGAGCGTTTATCTCTCAGTTGGTGTGCAGAAGATGGTTCGTTCTGACCTGGCATGTGCTGGTGTCATGTTCTCAATAGACCCCGAATCGGGGTTCAGAGATACGGTATACATAACCGGTGCCTATGGTCTGGGTGAGTGTGTGGTACAGGGTGCGGTCAATCCCGACCAGTTTTATGTGTTCAAGCCGACATTGAGAAAAGGGTACCGACCCATAGTGGAGAAGAAACTGGGGGCTAAACGTAAGAAACTGGTCTACCGTAAGCGAGGGGGAGGTACCAGACAGGAGCGAGTGAGTAAAGAAGATCGAAATAAGTTCGTGCTGAGTGATGATGAGATACTCACGCTTGCGAAATGGGCGTGTATCATAGAGGAGCATTACGGTACGCCCATGGATATTGAATGGGCGAAGGACGGAGTAACAAACGAGCTGTTTGTGGTACAGGCGAGACCGGAGACCGTACATTCACAGCGTAAACTTGCACAGTTAGAGACCTACGTGCTTGAAGAGGACAGGGAGCAATTAAAAGACAGGTTACTTGTAGAGGGCGAAGCGGTAGGTACAAAGATAGGACAGGGCGAGGTAAAGGTGATCCAGAACGCGGATGATATAAATGAGTTCAGACCCGGGCAGGTCCTGGTTACCGAGATGACAGACCCGGACTGGGAGCCGATAATGAAGATTGCAGGAGCAATAGTAACAGACCGAGGTGGCAGAACCTGTCATGCCGCTATCGTATCACGAGAGCTTGGGATACCGTGTGTGATCGGCACAGTAAATGGTACGAGGATCTTGAAGGATGTGAAAGAGGTCACCGTCGACTGCTCCGAGGGTGTGGGGCGAGTATACGAAGGGATACTGAAATACCGGCGGAATACAGTATCTCTTGAGAACATATCCCAAACGCGAACAAAGATAATGATGAATATTGGCGTTCCCGATAACGCGTTTGTACACGGTCAGATCCCGAATGATGGCGTTGGACTGGCACGTGAGGAGTTCATTATCAATTCTTACATAGGCATTCATCCGATGGCGCTTATAGATTATGAGAAATTGAAAGAGAAAGCGAAGCATGACAGGAATATAGCGCGTCTCATAAAGGCAATCGATGCACGGAGTACCACATATGAAGACAAGAGGCAGTTCTTTATCGACAATCTCGCGATGGGAATAGCAAAAATTGCAGCAGGATTTTATCCCAACGATGTGATAGTGCGGTTATCGGACTTCAAGACGAACGAATATGCGAATCTTCTAGGTGGTTATTTGTACGAGCCGATAGAGAGCAATCCGATGCTGGGCTGGCGTGGTGCATCACGTTATTATGACGAGCATTTCAAACCCGCCTTCGGACTCGAGTGTCAGGCGATAAAGAAAGTACGGGAGGAGATGGGGCTGACGAACGTGAAAGTGATGGTTCCTTTCTGCAGGACACCGGAAGAGGGCAGGAAAGTGATAGAAGCGATGAGCGAGTTCGGACTCAAGCAGGGTGAGAACGAGCTGGAGGTGTATGTGATGTGCGAAATACCGTCAAACGTCATACTCGCAGACGAATTTGCGGAGATATTTGATGGTTTCAGTATAGGCTCCAATGATCTAACCCAGCTGACGCTTGGTCTGGATCGGGATTCCGATCTCGTCGCGCGTATATTTGATGAACGAAACGAAGCAGTGAAGCGACTGGTGAAGTATGCGATCGAGGCAGCGCACAAGCATGTGCCAAGGAGGAAGATAGGTATATGTGGTCAGGCACCGAGCGATTTCCCGGAATTTGCCGATTTCCTCGTTGAGTGTGGGATCGATTCGATGTCCCTGAATCCGGATGTGGTGGTATCCACACGTCTGCATGTGGCGCAGACGGAGGCACGCTTAGCAAAAGAGGAGCAAAACCAGGCTGACTGATCGATATGTATATAAAAATAAGAGCGGTTGACGTTGTACGGGTGCCACCCGAGCGATTGGGTGAGGATTTAGTGAACACTGTGAAGGAGTTACTGAAAGATAAGCTTGAAGGGCGAGTGGACAAGAGGATCGGGATGTTCGTTGCCGTACTGGACGTTGTGGAGATGAAAGAGGGCAGGATAATGATAGGCGATGGCGGTGTGTACTACGAGACGATCTTCGATGCACTCGTTTTCAGACCGATGATGCAGGAGATAGTGGAAGGAGAAATAGTGGAGATAGTGAATTTCGGTGCATTCGTTGAGATAGGCCCGCTTGATGGTCTGCTGCACATCAGTCAGATAACAGATGAGTTCATATCGTACGATGAGAAGGGTGCGAAACTCATTACCCGTGAGTCGAACAGGACATTGGGAGAGAAGGACCGTGTACGTGCACGTATAGTTGCGATCTCACTAAATGAGCGAGATCCCGGGGATAGTAAGATCGGACTCACGATGAGACAGCCCGGTCTGGGCAAGATAGAATGGATAGAAGAGGAGCGTAAGAAAGAATCAGAGAGCGAAGTATAAATGGAACGCGCCTGCAGGGATTGTCATCGGATAGTAGAAGAAGGTAAGATGGTCTGTAAATGCGGTTCTAATTCCCTGAGTAAGGACTGGAGCGGCTATGTGGTCATCGTAGATGCGGAAGGTTCTGAGATAGCGAAGAAGCTGGGTATAAAAAAGGAAGGTAGATACGCTTTGAAGGTGCGATAACTTTACTTTTTACCTTTTTTACTTTTTACCTTTACTACTCCTTCTTGCTCAGTATTACCTTCCCTATGCTTATTTTTGCATCCTTGAGTACAATCTTTATGGGTGGACTGGAGCCCATACCGCCCGCGTTCGCCATTATCGCCCGAATCAAGTCCTGAGGTATTTCTTCTTCACCGCTTATCACCGGTGGTGGCATAGCAGTTTCTGGAGCTTCTGTACCCGCTGCAGCTTCTTCTATCTTCTCCGCCGTGCCCCATCCCTCGGTTATCTTTGTACCGTCAGCTTCCCGGATAACCCCTTTCACAACCGGGTGATCAACCCGCTGCAGGAACTCACGCAGACTCTCTATATCCGTAGCTTCCTTCTCCGTCGCTATCTTGTCCATCATCTCTTCTGGTATCGCATCTTTAACCCGTTCCTTGAGGTCTGACGCCATCCATACCACGCGCCGCCATCCCCCGTCGTACTGTATGAATTTAGAGCTGTAGAAGTACTGGATACCAATACCGAGGAAGCCTTTTACCTGCTTACCACCACCAACAGAGCCCGCAATGGTCGAGAATGGAAGCCCAATGGGTGTCTCTGAGACTTTGGAGCCACGATGTATCCAGCCAATACCGTCAACTTCGGGTATATAAAACCCCGCAACCTCAAAACAGCCACAGCTCGTATGCGGCTTCTCAAGGAACGCGTGTAATTTTATGGAATCGTATTCACCGCCCGAAAGTTTCACTGCAGCCTCATTTACGCCCGTGTATTCACCCCCTATCGGATCTATACACTCACCCTTGGGAATAGGCGCATTCGGTCCTTCAGGATCAACCCTCGCCGCAGCTCTCGAATCGAACCAGCTCATTGCACCGCAGAGTGCTACCCTATCCGGCGTAACCACACAGACATTCGTCGGTGCAAATGACTGACACAGCGTACATTGATAGAATTCGTCCACATCCTCGTCATGTAACCCCCGCGTCTTCATGTCTCGTGCTTCATAGATCTTCATCGCCTCTTCCAGTTGCTTCTTCACCTCGTCCTCGTCTGTTATGTATATCGCCTCCATCTTCTCTATGAACGGTAATTCCGATTTGAACAGCATTATCGTCGCTTTTGCGATCTGTTTCAGCGATTTCAAGCCCTTCTTAACCGCTTCTTTGCTTATCCTGACCCATATCTCTGCACGCTGGTTTAAGTGCATATAGCCCTGTATGTAGGACTGATACTCGTGATTCCTCCGTTCTATAACCGCTTCCAGGTCTTTCTCGATCTTCTCGCCATAGACCTTATATATCATGCCGAACGCGTAAGTACCGCCCTCTTCCATCTCTTCTAAATCCGGTCCTATCAGCGTTACTTCGTTATCATGTACCTTGTCTGGATCGGGTTCAAAGAGAACGAGTTCGAACCCGGGCTTATTCATACCGCCCAACTCCACGTACATGTTCGATTTTCTTACCCGCTCGCCCTCGTACATCGGGTTAAGGTCAAACGGGAAAACCTCTTCTGCCTCTGCTTCCCCCATCTTTCGCTATATTCTACTATCTGGCAGCATATTTAAAAGGCTTTTCAAAAAGTTCCAATAACCGGCATGCAAAACCGACAAATGTCAATATTGAAGGGTGTTTATTTTAACATTCGCATCAATAGTGCCTTCTGTGCATGCAATCGATTCTCAGCCTGGGTCAGTATAACATCCTCCTCACGGTTCAGTACCGCCTCTGTTATCTCTTCTCCTACATGCACGGGCATGCAGTGCATAACTATTACGTCCTCTTTTGCCATCTCCACCACCCGCTCGTTCACCTGGTACGGTCTGAATACGCGCACTCTCCGTGCTCTTTCTGTTTCCGCGCCCATCGAAACCCAGACATCTGTATATATCACATCAGCATCAGTTACCGCAGCTTCTATATCGTCGGTTACATGCACCTTACAACCCAGCGATTCTGCTCGCTTCAACACCTGTACATCGGGTTCGTACCCACGTGGACATGCCACACTGAACCGTTCAATACCCACCAGTGCGCATCCGCCTATCAGTGAGTTGCATACATTATTACCATCGCCGATCCATGCCACTTTAATACCTTCAAACCCGTTCCTGTACTCTTTTATCGTCATCAGGTCTGCTAAAGTCTGACATGGGTGTTCCCGATCGCTTAAACCGTTGATCACCGGTATGGACGCATAACGTGCAAAATCCTCTATCGTACCGTGCGCGTATGCTCTTATCATAACAGCATCGATATACGCGGACATAACCTTCGCCGTCTCCTTTATCCTCTCGCCTCTACCAAGTTGCAGTTCGTTCCAGTTCAGGCTGGTCACTTCACCGCCCAGCTCGAACATAGCCACTTCAAACGATATGCGTGTGCGTGTGGATGGTTTCTCAAATATGAGTGCCAGCACCTTGCCTTCCAGGTCATTTCGTTTCTTCAACCCGTTCGCTCGTTCTTTCTTCAAGCTCGTTGCACTATCCAGTAACTCCTCGATATCCCTGCCTGTGAGGTCGAATATAGAAATCAACCGATCCATATTCTAAATAGAAGTCTCTGATAAAGATATAACCCTAACCCTGCCGTGACTTCAATACCGGTACCTTTTGCAGTATCCTCAACAATACAAATATGACCAGACAAATAGAGATAAGCAAAACCGAAATCGGTCTCGCACCTGCTATTCCGGGCAAGCCACTTAATCCATAGGATGCAAACCTGTCACCTATCAGTATTGACGCAGAACGGGGGAAGGAGGCAACAATCATCACCGCAGCAAATTCGCTTATCCCCCGAGCCCAGCATAGAATTGCACCACTGAATATAGAAGGAAAGGCAAGAGGGAACGTTATTTTTATGAATGCTCGCCAATGAGATGCACCCAGCGAGCGTGCAACGTTTTCCAATCGAGGATCCACATCTTTAAACCCCTCACGTGCTGCATCTACTAAAAACGGGAGACTGACGAAGAGCATTGCGATCACTATTCCCGGAAAAGCATCTATAAATGCAATACCAACCTTCTCAAATGGCGCGCCTATCACGCCATAACGCATGAATACGCCGTATAACGCAATCCCTGCAACGATGTGTGGCACAACCAGAGGCACATCCACTATGCTTTCTATAACGCTCTTACCCGGAAAATCCTTCCTTGCGAGGAGATACGCCAGGGGGACGCCGAAAAAGAAGGCAAGCAGTGTGGAACACGTTGCAGCAGATATGCTTACCCATATCGATTTTAGAACTACAGGATCCTTTGCAGCATCAATCAACCCGGTTATGTCTGTCGCCTGCTTGTAAAACATGTTTCCCAGCGTAATACAGACGAAAGCGATCAGGAAGAGCCCTAAAAATAGGAAGATGATGTATATCTTCTCACACTTTAGTCTCTCAACCGACCAGTTCGAAAGAGCTCTCATTGCCACACCTTCCCGCTTATATTTAGCTCGCTCGGAGCATATTTACGACCCATGATGAAAGTTTCTTGACGGTTGTAAGCACTTGTGTACCGTCACCGATATGCAAGAATATACCATTCATTATAACAGAACCTGTTATATTAATGTTGCGTATTTAGTGGCTTTATCCCCAGACTAAGTTTCGATAGACCACCCTATTTTTGGTGAAATATCAGAGATATTCCCAAAAAAACTCATTTGAAACAGCAACCAAATTTCCAGTAGAAAGGCTTCAAATCGTAAATATCAAATATAACCTTAGATCGGGATATCCACGTCAAAGAGCAATACCCGTGTATCGACGGAATCTTTTGGCTAAAATCATCGACAGGATGACGCTAATAAAGAAAAGAAAGGGTCGGCTTAAGATTTCAGCCAACCCACAATGGCTCATTCTTTTGGCGGTGTGAAGACCCGCGTTGCCAGTTCGCGATCAAGCATGATTAACCCGTTACCGTCTTTCCCGATGAGTTTCAATCTTGCAATGATCTCGTTATCGTTCGCTTCCTCTTCGATCTGTTCTGTAACGAACCACTGGAGGAATATGCTCGTTGCATGATCCTTCTCCGCAATCGCGAGTTCTACAAGCTCATTTATGCTCCGTGTAATGAACTGCTCATGTGCAAGCGTCTTTTCAAACATATCGAGTGGAGACTCGAACTCACCTGGCGGCTGATCTATCGCTTTTAATTTCACCTGCCCGCCCTGAGCGTTGATGTAGTCATAGATTTTCATTGCATGGAACATCTCCTCCTGATACTGTACCATGAACCAGTTGGCAAAGCCCTTCAGCCCGATGTAGGTACTGTATGCAGACATAGACAGATAGAGATATGCGGAATACAGCTCCTTATTCAGTTGTGTATTCAGCATGTCCAGCATCTTATCGCTAAGCATCTTTGTTTGCACACCCTACAGCTTCTTATGGCAGAACCACCAGTCATAGCACTGATACTGCCTGAGGCGTTCCTTAGCCGTATCCTCATCCGATGCCGGTGGTATTATCACTTCATCGCCTATCAACTCGTTCTCAGGCCAGTTCGCAGGCATCGCCACACCATGTTTATCCACGATCTGCAACCCTCGCACCATCCTGAGTATCTCATCCATGTTTCTGCCGAGCTCCTGCGGATAGTACAGTATAGCCCTTATGATGCCCTGAGGATCAATAATGAATACTGCCCTCACTGTATTGGTCCCTTTATTCGGGTGTATGATTCCCAGGGTGTATGCCACGCGACCTGTATCGTCCGCAATCACAGGGAACTTTATCTCCTCATTAAGTTTCTCTTTTATCCATTCCACCCACTTTATGTGGCTAAATACCTGGTCTATACTCAATCCAATAAGCGCGCAGTCGAGTTTTTCAAACTCCTCGTAACGCCTTTGAAATGCCACGAATTCCGTGGTACACACGGGTGTGAAGTCCGCGGGATGACTGAACAGCACGAACCACTTACCACTGTAATCCCCGGGCAGTCGCATCCTGCCGTGTGTCGTCTGTACCTCCATATCGGGTAATCGCGCCCCGATCAGGGGCATACCTCTATCTTCTTCCATAAATTTAGGTTGGGCATGGCACCATAAAAAGACCGGTGTTGATCCCGACGAGCTTCGGCAAAGCGAGGTATGCTGTATGCAACCACCAGCATCATCGAATTCTAGTGTTTAATGCGTGAAATAAGCAACCACGAGATCAGAGGATACCGAATCTATCCGGACGAACCCATACCGCTCGAACTGCACGACCTTATCCAGCTCCGACGCGATCAACGGCTCGCCTATACCTTCATCATCGGTACCATCTGGCTTCTTTACTCGTACTTTTATACCTTTGTCAGGCACCCAGTGAATGATAAAGTCACCCTTCTTTGCTGTATCTTCAATAACCCTACCAATCGGTGGTTTTACTGATTCTATCACCACAGTACAGAGGTATTTCAGTCGTATGCGCTGACCCACCCGCAGTCTTGCATAATCATCACCAGCAATATAAACCCTGTTCCCGGTTCTTATTTCACGATAATCCGTCCTTGACGGATGTCGCAACGCCATAGCGACAAAGGTATCGCCACCCTGCAGCTCCATCGGTACCGGTCTCCTGACGAAGAAATAACGCATGGCATGAGGATCCACGATTTTACGGTTCTCTGCGTACAGGTTCTTCATACTGACCGAGATATCGTTCTGTGAGACGCCCATAGCGATAAAGAACCTGCGAATTGCTTCAGGCTGGAATCCCCGGCGTCGCAGTGCACGTACGGTTGGCAATCTCGGATCGTCCCAGCCGTCATATTCACCGCGTTCTATACCCCGTCTAAGTTCCGATGTACTGAACTTACCGAACTCAAGTACCCGTATCTTGCCCCATACCGCTGTTACTGGATATCGCCAGCCGAAATAGTCATAAAGGAACCGCTGCCGCAACTCTGACTTCAGGAGATCCTTACCCCGTAATATATGCGTTATGCCCAGCACGTGGTCTTCTATCGCAGATTCGAAATCCAGCGTGGGCCACACAATATATCGCGCTCCAACACGTGGATGGTCCCGCTTCAATATCCTGAAAGCGACCCAATCCCGTAAAGCTGGATCGTCATTGCTCATATCTGTCTTTATCCGCAGTACCGCCTCCTTCTCATCATAATCGCCCCTGAGCATCCTGTCCCAGTACTCCATATTCGACTCAGGTGCTGCTTCTCTATGCGGACATGCCACCTTACGGTCCTTATAAGCTCTGAATTCTTCCCGTGTGCAGAAGCAAACGTATGCGAAACCCCGATTTATCAGGTCTGCACCATATCGATAATACAGCTCCATACGTTCTGATGCTACAATCACATCATCCGGTACGGCATCCAGCCATTTACAATCCTCCAGATACCACTTATAAGCCTCAGGCAACGGACGTTTCAGTAACGGGTCCGTATCATCGAATCGCAGTATGAACCGCCCGTTGTACATCTTCGCATACTCAGAATTGACAATTATACCACGAGCACTGCCAAGCGTTGCGGCACCGTTTGGGTTGGGTGCGAATCGCATAACCACGCGTTTGACCTCGTCGTGCATCGGCAGTTCCGGCAGTTTCGGCTCAGCCTCATGCTTCGCAGCTTTGTCCGCCCGTTCTTCCATAGCCCCGGGTGCTATTCGCCTCAGTTCGACCGCCCACTCTTCTGCACTCATCGATTCTATCGCTTTTATCTCATCTCGTACCAACCTGGAGATCTCTCGTGCTTCTTTCCTCAATTCCGGATGCTCGCCGAGTATCCTCTTCAGTACCGCATCTATTTGCGGCGGTTTGCCATATTTCAACGCGTTCTGCAATGCGTATCTCCGTATCTCTTCTCGCATCGTTACTACCTGCCTGCAAACAGACCGATTTAAAAGTGTACAATGCTTATACTATAAAACACGAGGATATAACATAACAATAAATACATGGTACAAGCGATGAAAAGCGATGTGAAAATCGGTCTGGAGTGTCACGCCCAACTTCTCACCCGCTCGAAATTGTTCTGCCCGTGCCCCACGGACTATCATAATGCCGACCCGAACACGCACGTATGCCCGATCTGCCTGGGTTTGCCGGGTGCACTCCCAGCAGTGAATGCGATGGCGGTACGGTACGCTATAAAAGTAGCACTTGCTCTGGGCTGTGAAGTGCAGCCGGAGATAATATTCTATCGTAAGAACTATTACTATCCCGATCTGCCAAGAGGTTTCCAGATAACCCAGTACGATTTCCCCATTGCATTCAACGGCATGGTACGAATAGAGAGCGATGGCGGGGAACGAGAGATACGGATAAGACGTGTGCATCTCGAAGAAGATCCCGGCAGACTGATATATAAAGGCACAATTGACACTGCCAGGCATTCGCTCGTTGATTATAACCGCTCGGGTATACCCCTTGTCGAGATAGTGACCGAGCCAGACCTCAGATCACCGAAAGAAGCGAGGGTGTTTCTCAACAAATTGAGGAGCATTCTGGAATACCTGGGCGTATTCAATGGTGATCTTGAGGGGGCAATGCGCGTCGATGCCAACATATCACTTGCCGGTGGTGAACGTGCCGAGGTCAAGAACATATCATCATACAAGGGTGTGGAACGTGCGTTATCGTTTGAGATCACGAGACAGCGTAACCTGTTAAGGCGGAATTTGTCGGTAAAGCAGGAGACACGTCACTATGATGAAGTGCGCGGGATAACCATTTCAATGCGTACAAAAGAGTTTGAGGAGGATTATCGCTACTTCCCCGAGCCCGATCTCGTGCCCATTCGTATCGCGGAATACGTACCAGAACTGAAAGCTGAGATACCCGAGTTACCGGACGAGAGGCGGAAACGATTCATAATCCAATACTCCATAACGCCTGAACACGCCACTGCACTCACGTATGATAAACTCATAGCGGACTTTTATGAGGCGGTGGCATCGGAAATCGATCCCAAACTGAGTGCTACATGGATCGCCGATGTTCTGAAGGGTGAATTGAATTACCGGTCTATAACAATGCGAGAGGCGATGGACAGACTTTCACCGGACGATTTCGTGACCATCCTGCGCCACCTTGAACGGGGTGTAATCACGGAGCGAGGTGCAACGGTGGTTATAAGGGAGATACTTGACCGGGGCGGTAAACCCGAAGAGATAATAAAACGCAAGAAACTGGCGCGTATCAGTTCGGCAGAGATGCAACAGGCGATAGATGCGGTGCTAAACGATAAAGAGAATACAGGTGCAATATCGGATTATCTCGCGGGTAAGAGCGAAGCGTTGAATTTCCTCGTCGGGCAGGTGATGAAATATACACGCGGGCGGGCAGAGCCCAAAGAGGTCCGCAGTATGTTAGAGAATGCTCTCAGGAATGCATCCGGATAGACTTATAGCGAGTCCGGAACTGGAGAGACGGCTGGGTATCTGGTATTACGCCACACGGACGGAAGGCATTGGCGGTATTATAAAGCAGATCCCTTCTGACTTCGTCGTTCGTGAAGTGACCAATCGAGCTGAGAAGGACACGGGTGAATTCCTGATTGTCGAACTCAAAAAGGAGAATTGGGATACCAACAGTGTGATAAGGGAGATATCGAGGCGATTGGGCATCAGCAGGAATCGGATAGGGTTCGCGGGTACCAAGGACAAATTCGCTGTTACAATACAGAAGCTCAGCATCCGGGGCATAAATGATGAGGATCTGAAGCGAGTAAGACTCGCAGATGTGACATTACGGATATTGGGGCGGTCAAATAAGCCGGTATCACTCGGCGACCTCTATGGCAATGAATTTGACATCGTCATTCGCGGTCTGAAAGGCAGTGAGAACGAGATACTTACTAAGATCGATTCTATCTCAAAAGAGATCGAGACACTCGGTGGCGTGCCCAATTACTTCGGGCTTCAGCGTTTCGGGATCAGACGTCCAATAACGCACCTTGTGGGTGAGCATCTTTTGCGGGGTGATATAAAAGCCGCGGTGATGACCTATCTCTCGTACATATCGCCGGACGAAAGTGAGGCTGTGAGACGAGCGAGGGAGCTGTGTCGTGAGGGTGATTTCAAAGAATGCTTGAAACAAATGCCGCTACGCTACGAACGAGCGTTACTGAACGCGCTGGTAAAGGCAAAAGGAAGTCCCGGTGAAGCCGATTATGTCGCAGCTTTACGAGCGTTACCACAGAACCTGCAGAAGCTATTCATACATGCGTATCAGGCTTATCTATTCAATATCGTACTGAGCAAGCGTATGGAAAAACAGATCCCCCTTAATGAAGCTGTGGTTGGCGATGTGGTCTGCTACCGCAATGAATCCGGTTTTGCCGATCCGGGCAGGATCGAACGTGTGACCGCAGACAAAGTAGAAGCGATAAATCGACTGATACGACATGGTAGAGCCTTTGTCACCGCACCGATATTTGGGTTCGCGATCGAATTGGGTACGGGTCCCGCGGGGGATATAGAGCGAGAGGTTCTGGACGAAGCGGGTATAAAGCTATCAGATTTCCGGACTATAGTGCCCGGTATGAGCTCTAAGGGCACGAGACGACCGATCATAGTGCCAGTAAAGGTCAAATGCGTCGAATTAGCACCTGATGAGCTCAATCATGGCTGTAAACGGTTGAAATTGCATTTTTTCCTGCCAAAGGGTTCTTATGCCACTGTCGTACTACGTGAGTATATGAAATGCGTACATAGCGCCTAAAACTATCTTCAATAGCAAGTGGAAAGCTATTTATCAGGATTGTGCCTCTTTTATAAGGAAATAGAATATGAGTGCGCCCTGTATTTCCCATTATAATGAACTTCCCTTTCCGGGCATGGACCGAGTCGCGGAATTGGTTCATTTCTCTGTGCCTGATCGGAGTGCTATGCGGGATGAATAGTGATAGAGATATACTGGCAGAACAGGCGGTAGAAGTTGAGAGTCTTGGTGAGTTGTCGCCGGAATGGTATCTGCAGAATTTGATATCACAGACGTTGGTGAGGTTGGTGGAACAATCGGATGTCGAAACGCTGCTTGACGAGGATACTGTTATAGCAGCAGTGAATGACGCGTTCATCGCGCACGGGTTCAGGGTACGGACCGATATGATAAGGGCTTTGCTCTACAAGCCCAAACTGAAACCTGAGGAGCTGGCTATCTTAAATTCCGACTGTAACTGGCTGGCACGTAACATAAAAGCACGACTTGGTGATTATAATGCATTACTCAATTTTATCAAACTCCTATCATGGACCACCAACATAAAGTCACAGCATCCGGTAGAGGCGCGCTGGCCGGTACTAAAAGCGGTGACACTATTGACCCGGGAGGATCAGGCGAAACTAATCGCCATTCTCGCTGATACCGGTCCTTCGTTACAGACCGACACGCTGATATATTGAGCCGTACTTCCCATATGGTGTGTGCAGTCGTGGCGGTAAGGACAGGATTGAGCCGCTGGACTGGAGCAGGGTGATAAAGAACATAAAAGAATACACAAGGTTTGAGGTGACGGTTGCCGGTAAACGGGTCGAGACGATTGTATATTCTGGTGAGACGATCGGGGAAGGGATAAGAGTATTTCTCATCCGGGACAGTGCGAACTATTACGTTAGGCTGCTGTATTATTTCGGTGGCGAATACACGAGCTGGGAGGACTTTTCTGAATTCTTCTCACGTGCTGCGTTTAGATTGATCGTGATGGAAGAGGAGCGGACGTTCAGGAATAATGACGGGATGGAATACATACCACCCATCGTACACACAAATGAGGCTCAGACTGCACTGGTGAATGTACTGAGGTTCATAGAGACGCCGGAATTCATGAACGAGGCGCTATTCTGGTTCACCACTCACACATACGGTAACCGTGGGATATTCAGTAGAGAGGACGGAATGCGGATATTGAATGGCTGGGGCGTTCCCGATTCCATGAAATGGTGGTTTATGCGTGCCGGTGTGGTAGACATAAGCAGTGGTGGGATAAGGTCTGCCGACGGTGTAAACGGTGTGAGCGAGCTGCAGGTAGAAGAGGTGAAGGGCTATGACGAGGGCGTACCAATGGTATCCATAACCAACGGTGATGATAGAAGTCACACGGCAGCCGAATTTCGTAAGGTGTTCCAGGGCTCGTTCCCGGATGCCGATCTTGATTATCCGGAGCCATGGCAGATACTGGTTGCGAAACGTATGGCAAAGGTCAAATTCGGGTTGAATCCGTATCAGCCCGTGATATCCTATTCTGGCAGGCTGGTGGATGAGAAAGCGGGTCGTAAGCGCGCATTCACCGATGATAACATCGAAGCACTGGTGAAAATGGGCGTACAGGTCATCATTTTTGGTAATGTACAGCCAGGAGAGGGAAGCAGGAGGATATACACGGGACTAAAAGAGCTTCTGAGCCGGCTGAACGTTAAGAACTACCCCGGTAAATTCATACTATCGGGCAGATTCACGATAGAGGAGCAGATAGCTCTTTTAGCTGTTACCGATATCCAGGTTCAGGATTCTGATCGTGGTACCGAAGCTGCGGGATATACCGAAGCGGATATATCTGCGAATGGTGGGCTCGTACTCGGACCCCCCTACAAAGAGGGCATCATACAGGCACAGGGCGAGATGATCAACTTCGCCATACCTGGTGACGGTAACACTGCAATACCCGCGAATCCAAAGCCAGACAGCTATCTCGCAGTTCTCAAAAGGCTGATAAAGCAGAAACCTCTCGATTTGGCGAAGTACCAGGCTACTTCTGTCCGTCTCAGTCGCATACTGGAAGCGGACCTCACCGCGGCTGAGTACCTGAGGCAGTGGGATGAAGCACTGAAGAGCGAGGGTGGTATCGCAATAGAAGATTCAAGGGCGTTAAACGATGTGGTGACGCTCAGACCGGGCGAGAGCTGCCAGGTAACGGCGCTGGTGCGTTTAAAGTCGGGAGTGCCACTGGAAGAAGTGCTTGTGCAGGTCTGGACAAACGCGACGGAGAACGGTAACTGGGCGCCGAAGAACATGCATCTCGAAACCAAGGAGGGCGATAAGTACATATACAAATGCACGATAAGCCCACCACGTTCTGGCGTCTTCGAATATACCTTAAGAGCGTCTCCGGACTTCGGTAAGAGCTGGCAATGGGCTGGTAAACCGGGTGAGAACCGCGTTATACGGGTGACAGAACACGATCAATGATGGTTGTACCTGTCCCTCAATTTATCCAGATGATCGTGGGTGTGCTCGTGGATGTGTAGATGTATGTGCCCTTCATGTGTCTCTGCAACCTTCGTCAGTTGCTTAATCGCTTCATCTATTGAGAGCGGTAGATCTTCGCAGTTGTAACCAAAACACCGCAACACTTCGAACAGCTTGAATATCTCGGGTACTTCCAGGTTGTTCGCCTTTATCAGTTCGAAATCCGAGAATATCTCCTGTGGCGTACCTTCTGCAATTATCGTTTTATTCAGTACGTATACACGATCCATCAGGTCTGGAATGGCATTTACGTCATGTGTGGAAATTATTATCGTTTTTCCCTCATTATTCAATTCTCTTATTATTCCTATCAATTCAGAGCGACTCTTCGGATCTAAATCCGATGTGGGTTCATCCATGAGTATCACTTCCGGGTCTATACTGAGTATCGCCGCTATTGCAGCTTTCCTCTTCTCCCCTCCACTCAGGTTGTATGGATGCTTGTCTTTTAGTCCCACGATGTTCAGGAGCTTAAGAGCTCGTTCCACACGCTCATCTATTTCTTCTCCTGGAATATCCAGGTGTTGTGGCCCAAATGCGACATCGTCATAGACCGTTGGAGAAAACAGTTCTATGTCGGGATCTTGGAAAACGAAGCCTACCTTACTCCTGAATTCATATATCTCTTTACTGTTCAGCGTTGCACTGTTAAGGACCTTACCAAATGCCCTTACACTGCCACGAGATGCGGGAATCAACCCATCGAGAATTTTAAGTAGCGTGGTCTTTCCTCCACCGTTTGGGCCCAGGATTGCCACCCGCTCCCCCTCGTATATCTCCATGCTCACATTTCTCAGTGCTTCTGACCCTGTGGGATAATAGTAGAACACATCATCAAGTTCAAAAATTGCTTTTTTCACTTATGCTATCACCTCTGTGATTAATGCAAAAATACAAAAACCTATTATGGATGATAAAAATATATAATCACGCAGACCGGGTGGACGAGAATCAGAGCGGATATTCTTGTATTCACCACCAAACCCCCGCGAAAGCATAGCCAGATAGATATTCTCACTCATGTCATAGGATTTGATGAACAGAGCTCCGAGAATGCCTGCATTCAGTTTCCAGCTTTTCACCGCTTTCTCCTTTCCAATTACCCGGCTCTTACGCGATAACAACATCTTGGACACCAGATCAAGCAACAGGAAGATGTATCGATATGACATCCCCATGATCAGCACAAACATCTTCGGGAATCTCAATGCTGTAAGCGTACTTACGAGATCAGACCATCGTGTGGTGAGCATGAGCAAGATTGCAAATGACACTGCGGTTGTTACACGCGCTAAGAACGTGGATGCCCAAAATACACCCTCTCGCGTTATTTCTATTCTCGAAAACGGTCTGAGTAGTGGCAGGTGTATCACTCGCTGGAAATCGTAGAGCACGAGTAGCGGTGTTCCCTCAACCGGCTGAAAAACATTGAAGATGTATGGTAATGCAATGATGCCAGTAAATACAGGGATAAACAGCAATACTCTGGGCAAATAAGATCTGAGTGGAATGCGCGATAATGCTGCTAACATGAGAGATACTGAGAAGAATACTATGATAAGATACACGTTACGAGCGAAGATGTTGGCGGTGATGAGTACCATAAACGCTATGAACTTCACTTTTGTGTCTATTGCCTGTAGTAAACCTTTCCGTTTTGCATATTCTTCAGAAAATACCGCGTCCCGTATATAATCAACGATTTCCGCGAGGGTCTTATCCACAAATTTGCTCATTTTCGGCTAATATAATATCTCCTTTGTCTAAAAGAGTGGCATAAGAATAGCATAACAAAAATAACGAATAAAGGGAGATTGCTACATCCCCCTATGCAGCTCTATCGCCTTTACTATACCGAGAACTACGAGCATGGTAAGTGCTATCCCAATTATCGCAGAGATCCAGTAGCCAATCGATGCCATCAGTTTGTTATCCCAGCCTTCAACATTGTAATCTGGTAAGGGCGCACCGAAATATGACCGCGGTGTCCAGTTTATCCCGTGCGCGGTATCTTGAACTTCGCCCCACTCGCCCCACGCATCGCCACAGTTCCATGTAGCAAGGATACCAATAGGCACAATTGCCACGAAAAAGCCCATCACTATCAGTGCTTTCTTAACCCATGATTCCATTTCTTAACCCATCACCCCCGGTGTCTTCCTACCGAGCTCGAGCAAATCCGGTCTGCTTTTCGCCAGATAGCCTACCACTACAGAGGTTACCACCGCTGCTACGGGTCCTGCAGTGGTGATATGCGCAAATGCCATTGCGGGTATGGACAGGTTAAGTCCGTAGGGGCAGTATCCCGGTGCGATATATGGCTGAATTCCGAACTCTATCGCGGCGAATATCGCAGCGACGTTGATTGCAATGTATGCAGCTATTCCTGATGCGACCACTTTACCTGCTCGCTCTTCAAGAGCACGGTAGATATAGTACCCAACGAATGGGAGTACGAACGCCATATTGAAACAGTTGGCACCTAACGCTGTTATTCCGCCATCGCCGAAGAAGAACGCCTGTATCACCAAAGCCACGGTAATACCAATCACAGCAGCCCAGGGACCGAGAATTATCGCAAACAATGTACCACCGACCATGTGTGCTGTTGTGCCATCCGGGACGGGCCAGTTGAACATCATCACAAGGAAAGAAGCCGCCGAGAGAACTGCAAGCATTGGTACTTCCTTTGGCCCCAGTTGCTCTCCTACCTTCCTAAATGCTATCGCCCACACCGGTATCATCACTGCAAACATCACCGCAGACGTTAAAGGACCCAGGTATCCATCGGGTATATGCATTTACCTCGTTACACCTCCTTCTCGCTCTTTTCTTCTTACCATTTTACCACCTTCTCTTAATATTTTCGCTCAGACTATAAAATTAAAACTCATATAATATAAAAAGATTCGGCTTTTGAAGGGGTATTGCGTAACCCGCCTCTCACTATTTCGAGCATTTTTTGTGGCTCATGTTTAGATTGTACTTATGACGCTCATAGTTTTATGGTTTAATATCGCATTACAGGAGATAGAATCTGCTGCTCCTTCATAAACAACAGTTAGTTATTTACTGGAAAAATGTATACGCTACTGGTAATAGATGGAGATGGTGAAATAGGGTATAGTACGGGGAACAGAGTCGGAGCGATGTTCATAATCGCTCGGACTTCTATCTATATACTTTCTGTGGACATCTACTATGTAGTCGATGAATTAAGGTACGGACTGAATTGAGGAGTTTTGGGTTCGAGATATGTGTCAAAAAAAGAGGAGTTATAGAAGTTTGCCGAATGGTAGTTGTTGATGTGCTAAATTTAATTTAGTCGGCTTTATAAATTAGTTAGAGTAGGAGTCGTGTGGTAGCGGACTATCCCTTCGGGCTTCGGACCCGATGACCTGGGTTCAAATCCCAGCGACTCCGTAAGTGATGCATATGGACAGGATAAGAGAGTTGATAGAAAGAACGGGCATTCTGGATAACGCGGCTATGGATGCGGCGAAGGTACGACAGGATCGACTGACGAAACCACCCGGTAGTCTTGGTATACTGGAGTCACTATCCGTGAAAGTCGCGGGGATCACAGGAAATCCTTTACCCGAGCTGAAGCACAGGGTGATTATAACGATGGCGGGCGATCATGGCGTAGCTACGGAAGGTGTGAGTGCATACCCGAGAGAAGTAACTGCGCAGATGGTCTACAATTTCCTTAACGGGGGTGCGGCGATAAACGTTCTTGCACGGCATATCGGTGCGAGGGTGGTTGTTGTAGATATGGGTGTGGCAGCGGACATAGATGCGAATACCGGTTCTTTCGTTAATAAGAAGGTTGATTATGGTACTGCGAGCATATCGAAAGGTAGCGCAATGAGCTATGAAGCCGCTATTCGGGCGATAGAAGCGGGTATCGATGTGCTGGAGAATGAGCTGACGAAAGGGCTGGATATCGTCGGTGTCGGTGATATGGGCATTGGCAATACCACTCCAAGCAGTGCCATTACTGCATTCATAACAGGCAAACCCGCGGCAGAGGTCACCGGACGTGGCACTGGTCTTGATGATACTGGCTTAAAACGCAAGATAGAACTGGTAAAGCGTGCGCTGGAGGTTAATAAGCCAGACAGAAACGATGCTATAGACATTTTAGCGAAACTGGGGGGTTTTGAGATAGGTGGTATGGCGGGTGTAATGCTTGCTGCCGCGGCACATCATGTCCCGGTGGTCATAGACGGTTTTATATCCGGTGCAGCAGCACTTATTGCGTACGAACTGAATCACAGGCTGAAGGATTACCTCATCGCATCGCATATGTCGGTGGAATCAGGACATAGAGCTATCCTGGACTATATCGGGCTAAAGCCCATAATCGATCTGGAGATGCGACTCGGAGAGGGTACCGGTGCCGCACTGGGGATCAATATAGTGGATGCTGCATGCAAGATCCTGTGTGAGATGGCTACGTTTGAAGAAGCCGGGGTATCGGATAGAGAGGAACGGTGAGTGAGGTCAGAAGTTGTCTATGGACCGGTACCATCACGCCGGCTTGGACGTTCTCTGGGCGTCAGTCCCATACCCTATAAGACATGTGATTATTCCTGTGTGTACTGTCAGCTTGGCAGGACAACGCGTATGACGGTTCGGCGTGATGACTTCTTCGCACCGGAAGCGATAATGGAAGAGATTGAACGAGCAATTGAACAGCAAAAGGGTGCGATTGATTTCGTTACTTTCGTTGGAGAAGGTGAGCCCACCCTGTGCAGGAGTTTAGGATGGTTAATTCATAAGACGAAAGAGATGGTGGATATACCAGTAGCAGTAGATACAAACGGGTCGCTTCTTTATCGCCCGGATGTAAGAGCTGAGTTGCAGAGTGCGGATGTCGTGATGCCTTCGCTTGATGCTGGCACACCTGAAACGTTCCGGAAGATAAACCGACCACACAGAGGGCTTGATTTCGAAACGGTAGTCAGGGGCATGGTCGAATTCAGCAGAGGTTATGATGGCGAAGTATGGATGGAAGTCATGTTAGTAAAAGGAGCCAATGACACGCAGCCGGAGCTGGAAGCGCTGAAATATCTGCTTGAACGCATAGAACCCGAACGCACGTATCTGAATGTACCGATAAGACCCCCTGCAGAATCATGGGTGGTGCCACCTGACGAAGAAGCTATTGCACTTGCGCATGAGGTTCTCAATGATCTCAATGTTATGGATCTAACCTGTGAAGAGACAGGTGAATTCATGGTTACCGGGTTCGAGAGTCCGGAAGAGGCGATTTTGAAATTGATAAGACGGCATCCAATGCGTGAGACGCAGGTTATTGAGACTCTGAGCAGGATGGGGTACAGCGGTGTCCCCGATAGCCTGAAGAGACTGCATGAGTGTGGTGAGATAAAACGGGTGAGATACCGTGGTAAAGTCTTCTGGCTCTCAAGCTGAGGTGGGTGGGACGATATGATAAAGTACGTGACATTTTCGAGGAATGTGTTCATACCCATCACAAATGTATGCAGGAATGCGTGTGCATATTGTGGTTTTCGAGCGAGGAGCGAGAAGGATGCTTACATAACGCCGGTGGAACGTTTCATGGCGATAATAAAATCGGTGAGAGGCAGGGCAACAGAAGCACTATTTACTGCAGGTGAGAGACCCGAACTCGCAAATACTCGATTCGGTGATTGGATTCGCAGAACTACGGGCTTTTCTTCTATCGTTCCATACACGAAGGAGTTATGTAAACTGGCAATAATGGAGGGACTGCTCCCGCACTGTAACATCGGTATCCTGAGCTATGACGAGCTGGAGGAGCTGCGACCCCTCAATGCATCGATGGGTTTGATGCTGGAGACTACGGCAGAAGTGGAAGCGCACAGATACTCGCCGGGTAAAACGCCCGAGCTCAGGCTGGAAATGATCGCCCGTGCAGGTGAGCTCAAAATACCGTTCACCACGGGTCTGTTGATCGGTATAGGTGAGAACCCCGAGGATCGTATAAACGCACTGGAGATATTGAAATCACTGTACGATGAGTACCGGCATATCCAGGAAGTTATCATCCAGCCGTTCGTGCCCAAGCCATATACCCCGATGAGTAACGCAAAGCCGCCCGAATTCGAAGTGATGAAGGATACTGTTCGTACCGCACGGGCGATACTGCCCGATGAGGTTGCTATCCAGGTGCCGCCGAATCTCACTTCGCCCAGAGAACTGATAGAACTCGGTGCTTCTGATCTCGGTGGTATCTCTGAGATGACTATCGATTACATAAATCCAGAATCGCCATGGCCAACCGAAGCCGAGTTAAGGGAAGCGATTGCACCGTTTGTGCTGCGTGAACGTCTGCCAATATACCCCAGATTCATAAAACAAGGCTGGTATAGCAAAGAGATACGTCCCCTGATAGAGCAATACGCAGATGAGGACGGGCTGAGGAAACGCACAGAAAGCAGCACATACATAAATACCACGTGATTCCTTTAGTATAAATATGGATCGGCATGTACTGGAGACTATGGGCAGGGCAAGAGTGGTTGTAGAAGATGGCAGGGTGGTGGAAGTGAGCAGCCCGATGATCAGGTACTGTCCGCTCTGGGCAAAGATCCGGGGGATTGAGGAACTGAACGAGCGCGTAATTAAGGACAATGTGGAGTTCCGGATACGTGATTTCGGCATGTGCACCCCGGATAGGAAAGTGGAACTGGAAGTTTTTGTCAAGTTCGGCGCGTCTGAGACGTTGATGACCGCACTCCGTAAAGGATTGTTAGATGCTACTGTCACAGTCTGTGAGGGTGCAGGCACTGTTGTAACTTCCAATCCCGCGCTGGTACAGGGTATCGGCGCACGGCTGGGTGGTGTAATGGAGACAACACCCGTAAAAGGTATTCTGCGCAGTATAACCGAAAAGGGCGGTATAACTCTCGATCCACCGGCGATAGATCAGCCTGCGGGTCTGCAACTTGCGATTCGCAACGGGTATAAGCGAGTTGGTGTTACCGTATGTACGGCGACAGATGCGGAGCAGTGCAGAGCTATAAGTGAGGATGCTATCATCTTCGGGGTACACCTCACGGGCATCACGCGAACCGATGCGGAGAAGTTATGCCGGGTTGCAGACCTGGTTACTGCGTGTGCATCGCAATACATAAGGGAACAGGCAAAGGTCCGTGCGATTTTACAGGCTGGTACCGCCATCCCTATATTCGCACTCACACCCGCGGGCAAAGAGTTACTGCTGGAACGTGCTAAAGAAATAGAAAACGGGCTACTACTGAGCGCGATGCAATTACCGGTGTTGCCATCTGAGAAACAGCCGATACCGCTTATTTAAACTACTCCCCTACTAATGGTGTCCCGCATTTCGGGCATTTCATATTACGGCAGGGTAGACCACGCTTCTTCGGCGCTTCATATCCGCATTGCGGACAGACGCACTTTGTAGGGGGACCGCCACCAGCCGTCTGGGGTGGACCGCCCATACCTCTACCGCTGCCACCCATACCTCTACCGCCGCCACCTCTGCCTCTACCTGCAGCCATTTATTCCACCTCTATACAGTTCTGCCACAGCCCGTGAATATTGCAGTAAGAAAGTGCACAGAACGCTTTGAAATCGGTAACTGGCACCTTGAACGTGACATCAGGACTTGTATATCCCGCAGCAAATGCACCTCTGCCGATACAAACCACCTGCCCATCCTTTTTGATACCAAACACCTCTATCCACGATATACGATGCTCCAGGGTGTTGGGATGTGGCACGTCCTTGCCCACAACCACACGCACGATACCTTTTGACTTATCCACTTCAAATACGGGCAGATGTTTCTCCTCACCTTCGGCTTCCGCCCCCTTTAATATCTCTCCAAGTTCCATTCTCATAACCTCCTTTGTATTGTACTATGTCTCTATATTATAACTCTTCCACCTCGCGCTTGCCGTGTTCCAGTTCCGTCGCCTGCTCTTCATCTGCTTTTAGTAGCAACGCCTGGAATTCGCCCATATGCGTCTTCTCTTCCCGTGCTATGTCAAGAAGTACCCGCTTTATCTCCTCTCGCTCCGCCATTGCGGCAAGCTGTTCATATAAATTCACGGCGTCCAGTTCCGCAATTATACCAACCCGCAGTATCTCTTTATCCTGCTCCTCTTTATCTACCTTTTCCAGATCTATTGGTATCTCGCTCAACATTTTATACCTCAAATATATGATGGCATACGTACAAGAAAAATGAATCCCCGGGCATCATATCGCCCATTGTTAACGCGTGGCATGGAAGGTCGCAGCGGTATCGTCCAGACTTCAGGAACGGTATGAGCACCCATGTCTAAAGTCATGCTAACTTAAATTATTCTATTACCTCATAATCATTCAACGATGATAGAAGCGGGAATAATAGGCGGTGCCGGCTATACTGGTCTTGAACTGCTGCGATTACTATTGATGCATCCACAGGTGAAGGTGTCTGTGGTGACCTCACGGCGATATCGTGGCAGAAAGATAAGCGAAGTGAACCCGCACCTGGAGCGCTTCATAGAGCTCGAATACGAGGATATTGACGCACGTGAGATGGCAGACAGGAGCGATGTCGTATTTCTTGCGGTACCTCATGGTAGTGCAATGGATTATGTGCCCGATCTGTTACGGGCAGGTACACGGGTGATAGATCTCAGTGCGGATTACCGGCTGGAAAGAACGGAATACGAGCGGGTATATCGGCGGCAACATAAGGATCACGAGCCCCGGAAGGCTGTGTATGGTCTGACGGAGCTGCATCCTGAGGTGGCAGATGCTTTCCTCGTTGCCAACCCCGGCTGTTATCCCACCGGTGCTGTACTCGCGGTTGCACCTCTATCAGACATTGCGGACCGTATTGTATTCGATGCGAAATCCGGCATATCTGGCGCAGGTGCAGAACCGTCTGTCAAATCCCACTATCCTAATCTTGCCGAGAATATCATCCCCTATGAAGTAACCGCACACAGGCATCTCGCAGAGATGAGGAAAGAGCTACCCGCGGTTAAGGTCAGCTTCACACCGCATGTCATACCCTCTATAAGGGGCATACTCACCACCGCACATGTGTTCCTGAGAGAGGGTACGATGTCTGTATCCGAGCTGGAATCACTTTATCGGCAATATTATGACGGTAAGAGTTTTATCCGATTGCGTGTATCGGGAGTAATGCCTTCCCTCGGTGCTGTTCGTGGCACGAATTTCTGTGATATCGGATTCGAGGTTGAGGATGGTGGCGATCGAATAGTTATAATCTCAGCGATCGACAATCTGGTCAAAGGAGGTTCTGGTCAGGCGGTGCAGAACATGAATCTGATGTTCGGACTGGACGAACGAGAAGGGCTGTGGCGTCCTGGTCTGATACCATAAGCTACTGACCGAAGATATCCGAAACATCATCGCCCGCAAGAACCGTTATAATCGCATCAGCGAGTGCATGGGAGTTGTCTGGCGGTACTTTAAGACCTGCACCGTAATCTATCAGTTCTGAAATGCCACCAACATCAGACGCGACGACCGGTACTCTTGCAGCCATCGCCTCCAGTGCCACGATACCGAAAGGTTCGTAGACTGATGGCATAACCAGTACATCCGCAGCTCGTAATAAACACCTGGCAGTGTGATCATCGAGATAACCCGTAAATACTACATGCTCGGCTACACCAAGCAGAAACGTATCGCGCTCCAGTTGCATCCTCATCGGACCCTCGCCAACTATCACCAGTTTCGTATCCGGGCATTCATCTAAAACGTGTGGCATCGACCCTATCAGGACATTCACACCCTTCTGATAGACCAATCTGCCGAGGAATAGTATCATTTTTGTATCGCGGGAGCCGCAGAACCGCAGCTTCAGCGCGTCTCGGTCAACTTTCAGATGGAACTTCAGAACGTCTATACCATTTGGCACAACCGATATGTTTTATCTTCGATGCCAAATAGACCTTTTAATTCCCTTCTCATGCTCTTGCTACAGACTATCACGTGGTCTGCTGTACTCACAAGTCTATGTTCCTTCTCGTGTATGCGCATCTGATACGTTTCCTTTATACCACCGGATCTGCCAAATTCTGTGCTGTGCATGGTCGCTACAAGCGGGATCTGATAATCTCGCGCGAGATCAATTGCCGCATCACTTACCATCCAGTCATGTGCGTGTACTATGTCGATGCCATAGCTCGAAATGATAGAAGCTCCCGTCTCTTGCATAACCCTGTTCATTCTCGTTATGTAATCTGGTGTATGCAGATCGACCTCTATTCGATGTAGATGAACCCCACCCGGCTGCTGCCTGTAGCCACTTCGCCTGCCGGGTGTGAGCACATGCACTTCATACCCCCTCGTCGCAAGTGCTCTCGAGAGTGCGTCGACGTGTTCTGCAATACCACCTATCTTATACGGAGGATATTCCCACGATAGCACCAATATCCTGGCAGCCACTTTACTTCAATCTGACGGAAACGCCTCGTTTACTCTTTCTAAATTCTAACTTGTCCTCCCGTGCCAGCCATCCCAGACCCATATATACCATGCTCTGTGACGCGTTGACACCTGAGACCACACCAGAAATGCTCATCTCCACCTCATCGTGTAGCAGGTTCCATATCTTACCCGCGGTTATACCTATCGCTTCAAGCATAACATCAGCCCCCTGATAAGAACTAATTATCTGGTATGTGGTAAATTTTTGCATATGGTAAACAAATTGAATCTGATGGAGGGTAATATGGGTCGTGCTGACGGAAAGAACTGTAACCGATAAGGTCTATTCATGAGCTCTTATGATGAATCCCTCTTATTTGTTCATGAACCCACGCTACATTTAAGTTATTCCGGTTCATATTATGAACCAGAGTGCCTATAAGAAAGAAATGACTCAATAAGTAACCGTCATAATACAAATAAATAAGGGAAGAGCAATGAAGAGTGTGGGTATCGTGTATCATGACGACTATTTGAAGCATTATACCGGTCGCCGCCATCCTGATAAAGCCGAACGACTGAAAGCCATAATGAAACGGCTGAATGACGATGGACTGGTAGATAAACTTGAGCTGATAGCACCGGTGAAAGCATCGAGAGAACAACTTGGGTACGTTCATCAGGGCGCATACGTATCTAAGGTGGAAGTGATGAGTGCCCGTGGAGGAGGAATGCTTTATCCAGACACACCGATGTGTCGCGACAGCTTTGAGGTTGCCCGACTCGCAGCGGGTGGTGTACTTAAAGCCGTGGATACCGTAATGAACTCGGAAGTGAGAAGTATCTTTGCAATGATACGACCACCCGGTCACCATGCTACCGCGACCAGAGGCATGGGCTTCTGCATCTTCAATAATATAGCGATTGCTGCCGAACACTTGAAACGGGAATATAACCTCAAACGCATTTTAATTGCAGATTGGGACGTACATCATGGAAACGGTACACAGGACGCGTTCTTGTCCGACCCCACTGTACTGTACTTCTCCACACACCAGTATCCCCATTACCCCGGTACAGGCTGGCTGGATGAGCTGGGAACCGGTCCAGGGGAAGGTTATACAGTAAACGTACCACTTCCTGCGGGTACCGATGATGCCGGATATCTGTATGTATTTAACAACATACTGCTGCCGATCGCAAGGGAATTCAAACCCGAATTTGTACTTGTATCCGCGGGCTTCGATCCGCATATTAAAGACCCGCTTGCGTCTATGAATGTCTCTTCTCGTGGTTTCGCGCTGTTCATGGCTATAATGAAAGAAATAGCATCGAACTACAGCGATAACCGGCTCGTAGCCACTCTGGAAGGTGGTTATGACCTATCTGCAACTGCTGAATCGGCTTCTTTTGCTATCCGCGCCATGCTATCACCAGATGCCGGTGTAGAGCGAGAAGTAACAACAACCGAAGAAATAGAGAACCGTGTAGAAGAGATAAAGGCTATACAGGCGAGATACTGGCACACTATATCCTGATGATAGAGATAGATGGCTCATTTGGAGAGGGTGGCGGACAGATAATAAGAACCGCAATTGCCCTTGCAGCAATAACGGGTCAGAGCGTGACGATACATAAGATAAGGGCAAACAGACCAAATCCGGGTTTGGCTGCTCAGCATCTTCATGCGGTCAAAGCAGTGGAACTGTTATCCAGGGGTAGGACCAGTGGTCTTGAATTGCATTCTCAGAACCTGACGTTTCAGCCCGGAGATTTGAAAGGTATCCATGCCGAGCTGAATATAGGTACTGCAGGTAGTATAACCCTCTTATTGCAATGTCTTATTCCCGTTGCTCTCTTCGCGGAAGGTGAGACGGTGTTGAAAGTGGTTGGAGGAACAGACGTGAGGTGGGCTCCACCCATCGATTACTACGTGAATGTATTTCTAAAAGCTCTGCGGGAGATGGGTTGTGATATCCGCTTAGCACTAAAACAGCGTGGATATTACCCCCGGGGTGGAGGTATAGTGGAAGTTAAAATAAACCCCCTGGAAGGTGATTTACGTGGTTTTAAGCCCCGGGAGGATAAGACAGATGTTGTGAGAGGTGTATCTCACTCATGGGGAGTACCAATACACGTGAGTGAGAGACAGGCACGAGCTGCGACGGAAGTATTGAACGATTCGGGATATAGTACAGAGATAGATATAGATGCGGATTTGAGTAGAAATCGGTTGAAAAGCCGATCACCGGGTAGTGGTATCACGCTCTGGCTGGGTTACAAGGGCGGTAGCGCACTCGGTAAGCCGGGAAGAAAAGCAGAACAGGTGGGTGAAGAAGCCGCTCATGAGATACTTAACGAGCTTAATACCAGGGCTACTGTGGATATACACCTCGCAGACCAGCTTATACCCTATATCGCACTCGCAAAAAATGGATCTGAGCTTAAGGTTCGTGAAATGACAGAGCATCTCAAGACGAACATGTATGTGACGGAACAGTTCCTGACCGATATCCATTTTGATATCGTGAAGGATGCGGATGTGATAACGATACGGCGATAATCAAAACCAGACCAACCAGAAGACCCGATCCGATCAGATCAAATAAAATAAAATCTAAACACCCTGCTCCTTCTCGATCACTTCGTCCTCCTCTATCGTACCGTACTCCTGGTATATCCTTATCACGAGCGCAAGTGCAACAGCGGTTGTCGCCGCACCTACAACGATCGCTGTCAGCATGAGCACATGCGGCAGCGGGTTGGCATATACAACTCCCTCCTCCACCACGTGACCGGAACCCCATGGCAACACCCCCTTTACTATCGGCTCCGTTACGCCGCCGCCCCAGCCTCCTATGTAAACATCACCGAGCGATATGAAGAAGAGTATGATCGCTGTTTGGAATATGTTCAACCCGATGATCTTCTTCATCAGGTTACCCTTTGCTATCATCGCATAAAAGCCCGTAAGCATCAATACTATGGAAATCCAGTAGTTATACTTCGCAAAGACTTCTTCTACCACCCATTCAATCATTACTGCTCACCTCCTTTATCCTCCTCGGGCTTCCATGCGAGATCGAAGAAAATTGATGTGAATACCGCCATAACCGTTATCGCGATTCCTACTTCTACGACAAACGATATCATCAACCCTCTTGTCATAGCACGATCTATTAGCTCCGCTAAGGGTAGCGCGCCATAGTTGAGATAATTAGCGACGCCAAGAGATAGAATTATGCATAGAATACCGATGCCGGCATAGAAATACAGACCCAGACTGCTAAGAGCGGTATTCCACGATTCAGGAAGCCTGCTTCGACCTTTAGTGATGCCGAATGCCGTGACGAATAGCACAAAAGAAGCTGCAAATACCACACCACCCTGGAATCCACCACCTGCGCCCTCTGTTCCCACCATTACATACAGTGCATACATCTGTATAAACGGAATCATTAACCGGGCGATGGTATTTATGATAACGTCTGGCTTCTTCTTCATAACTTACCTCGCCTCCTCAATAAAAGTATAACGGCAACACCCGCAGTGAATATGACAGTTGTCTCACCGAGTGTATCATAACCCCTGTAATCCGCGAGACCGGCAGTCACCATATTAGGCGTGCCTATCTCCTCTTCACATTTCGTCTCCCATCTCAACGGTACCGAATAGCGGTAAACCCACAGTCTATCGCCTTCTCTCTTGATGAAATAGTACTCCTGTAGCTCGGGATAGAGCCGTTCACCCGTCGGAATAAGCACATTCCAGCCGCCCCCCTCCTCTACTACTTTATATCCCCGGGGCAGTGGGAAACCCCTATCCGTTATCTTTTCCGCGAGTATATCGGGAACCACACCATCATTCAGACCCGTCAGCACATCAGGTGTGGTATCCACACTGATAGAGAGGTTGATCCACTTATTCGCCGGCGAATTGGGATCGCCGAACGCAGGTATGTCCTCCACCACGTAAATAAACAATGCGCCGAGCAGTATTACAAGTAACATCGCAGAAGCTGTTATGGGTTTCATCTTTTTTCCTCCCTCTTCGTTCTCGCCAGTGTAGCAATCATAAAAGCAGTGGTAGCTCCTGCGCCCACCGCTGCCTCTGTAAAGCCAACATCCACCGCGTGCATCTCTACCCACACCGTTGCAATAACAAAACTGTACGCACTCAGCAGGACAATGGCAGCTAAGAGGTCCCTCACTGTTATCGCGGCAATCGCGATAACCACGAGGAAGAACAGTGCGATCAGGTCAAGCGGTACTATCATCTCTATTATTCCTCCATATACACATGTGCCACCTTATGCTGCATCGTCTTATCAACGAGTAACGCATCAGCGGGTTTCTGCGCGATAGAATGTACTAAGAACCTGCCACGTTCAGGCTCCACATCTATCGTTATTGTACCGGGTGTGAGCGTTATGGAGTTTGCGAGCGTGGTCAGCGCGAAATTGCTCCTCAGACTCGTATCAAATTCTATTATACAAGGCTCTATCGGCATCTTCGGGTGCAACACACGGTATGCGACATCGAAGTTCGCCAGAACTATCTGCCACAGTTCCCACGGTATATACAGCAGTAACCGCCAGGTCTTGAGCAAATTCATGGTCTCGCTGTCCGCCAGCAACAGGTCATGAGAGATGAGTGTCACTACCGCAGCACAGAATATGCCGATAGCTATGCGGATATAATCATAATGCCCGGGCTTAATACATGCGGACATCAGCACCCAGAATACGAACATGAGAACGAACATGGCAAGCATGCCAGGTTTACTATTCCCGGTTGAGCGCCTATTTCCCGCCATATTATCACATCCTCGGTTCGCCTTTCTTCCAGGGCTTCAAGCCCGTATAATATGCAGCTTTCATTATCGCATGTGTACCCACAGGGTTCGCCATAAAGATGAAGAACATCAGGAAGAAGAGTTTCACACTGACAAACGACCAGCCCTGATACACCATACAGCCCAGTATTAACAGCACTTCACCGAGCGTATCGCACTTACCCGTTGCATGCAATCGCGTATAAAAGTCGGGTAACCGTAAAAGCCCTATCGCTCCCGTTATCATAAAGAAAAGCCCTCCTACCATCAGGATCGTTGCTACTATATCTATTATGCTGAACATATTTCACCCCTCTCGAGATATTTTGCTATGACCAGCGTACCAACGAAGTTTAACGCTGCATATAGAAGTGCGATATCCACAAACATCGGTCGCTCGAATATGTAACCGATGGCAACCAGGAGCACAATTACTTTCGTACCTATAACATTAACCGCAGCCACCTGATTGAATACTCCCGGACCGCGCACTGCACGATACAGGCACAAAAGTACCGTAAATGCAATAGTAATGCCAACCACCAGGAAGACATCGGTCATCGAGAACATTTTCTTTTACTATGGAGCGATGTATTATATATAAGTTTCGCTTTTTTTCACGCACGATGTCCTTCGAGATGGCAAAGAAGAGGGCGCTCGCACGATTGCACACGCAGGGTGCAGATGATGACATAGCGGATCTTCTAATGCTGCTTAATAGCTATGATACGTATTACACAACCAGTAGCTGCTCTGGTAGGATCATTCTGCTGAGTATACCCGCAATAGGTGCGAAACGTGAAGCGGAATTCGTCGGGAAATGGCACTTTGCAGTGGATAAATCCGCGATATTGGATGCAATAGCCGGGTGGAGCGCCTGCAATTGCGGTGGCGAGTTGTGGCTAATGGCGCAATCACCGATACTGCACGTATCATGTGCAGATATAGAGTGTGCGAAACTGCTACTGTCGCTCGCAATTACCGCGGGATTCAAGTATAGTGGTATAAAGAGTATATCAAACAGGCGGGTGATGGTAGAAATAATGAGCACAGAGCGTATGGATATTCCCATAGGCAAAGAAGGTGTGGTATTTTGCACTGATCAATATCTTGAGTTTATCGTCGCGAAAGCGAACTCCATGCTCGCTCGTGGTAAGACCAAATTGTCCAGGCTTCATTCGCTACTGGTGTCACTATGCCAGTAAGCCGCAAGGATCTCAAATACGAGTCGTGCAGCATTGATGCTCGTAATCCCATTTTTGACGTCCAGTGATGGATTCACCTCCACTATATCACAGGCAATCACATCACCTTCACTTATTATCCGTCGCACAAGCGCGATAAGAGCCGCAAGCGACAGCCCACACGGCTCCGGATCTTCTACTCCCGGAGCTATTCCCGGGTCGAGCACATCGATATCGATTGACAGGTACAGCTTATCATGCGGTATCTCATCAATATCCTCATCATATATGCTTATGCGGTCTTTCATGAATTCGTACTCGTCCCACGAAGCCGAACGGATACCCACCTCTATCACATTCTCAAAACCTGCTAACTCCGCCACCCGGCGCATCACACAGGCATTGGAGTACCTGTTGTTCAGGTATGTATCCCGGAAATCGGCATGTGCATCTATAACAACCATCTTCGTCAATGCCTGCCGCTCGAAATAGTATTTGAAGAGTGGATACGTGATGGAATGGTCACCGCCAAAGAATATCCGCCTCCGGTCTGTATCAAAGTCCAGGTGTGATATATCAAGATCGCCAGAATCGTAATATAGCAGGTCAGACAGTTCGAGCTTATCACGCCACAGGAAGGTCTCAAGCCGGTGTGATGCGTGCCTTATCGCGTTCGGTGCCTCTCTTGCACCTTTCAGTGTGGCATTGTCATCAAAAGGGACACCCATCAGCTCGTACTTCGCATTTGCACGATCCGTATCACGTAGAGAACCTGCGAATTTCTCCATTATCCTTACCTCGTTCTCTCTTCAGTTTATTCGCGCAGAGGTGCGCAAGTCTTGTCGGTTCGGGTAGTTTATGCTTACGCATACAGCATTTAACAATGGATAACGCCGTTCCCGGTGATACTTTATGTCCGGGAGCCACGATAAGAGGTCTGCACCCCCTCTTGCTCTTATAATAATAGGCGACTTCTCTATCATGGTACGTTATCGGGCTCGCTTCCCCGGGCTTATCGGGGATCGATCCGGTACCACATAGCAGGTTCTTTGCTACTCCTATCGTCGGTATATCCAGAGTGACACCCACGTGGGTCGCTAAACCCGCGAATCTTGGATGGTTTATACCGCATCCATCGATCATAAGGAGATCAGGTTTCGTATCAAGCTTCTCAAAAGCCGCTATTATCGCAGGTGCTTCACGGAACGATAGCAGTCCCGGTATGTACGGGAAATCAACGGGCATTATTACACTCGAATGATAAAGTAACCGCATGGATGGGTATTCCAGAACAACGACCGCAGATATTATCTCTTCCTCATCGGCTCGGAGCTGTAAGAAAGCCTGATCTGCACCTCCCACGAGGTTCAGCGCATCCAGACGATCCTCTGCTATCGCCCTTGATGCTATCTCTTCCTGTATACGATACAGATCTTCCATCATTTACACGGTTTGGGCTGCCTTCGCTATACCAACTATCTCATATATCTTTGTCACATCTATGTTATTCCTAACCAGTTCTGCCAGTTTATCGTATTCTTTATCCCAGTCGATATCATTTCTGCGGTTAAGTGGTGCAAGTCCTTTTCTCGTCCTTATGTGGTTCAGAAACGCACGTCTGAAGCCATCGTTATCAAATAAACCGTGTATGTAAGTACCGATGACATTACCACATACAGCACCCCCACCTCTGTCTATAACCGTCTGCCCCGAACGCTCAATTATTGTGAATGCGCTTCTCACACCCTTGTTCTGTGAGAAGTATGTCCTGCCCATATGTATCTCATAGCCCGCGATTTCGCCCCTATAGAAATCCAGATCCACTTTTACGCGCACCTGATGCGTCAGTTTGTGGCGCTCAAAGACGGTCTCGGCAGGCAGTAGCCCCAGACCCCTGACCTCTCTCTGGCTGGATTCCACACCCCCGGGATCTATTATCGTATCACACAACATCTGATATCCACCACAAATACCGAGAATCATGCACCCGTTCATTGCATACCTGCGTATCTGAGCGGCATATCCGCTCTGTTTAAGATATAACAGATCGCTTATGGTGCTTTTAGAGCCTGGAATGATTATAAGATCCGGATCGGTTATCTCGTCGCCCATACCCACATAGCGTAATGATACATCGGGTTCCACGTCCAGGGCATCGAAATCCGTGAAATTGGATATGTGTGGCAGGTAAACGATCTCTATCCGTATCGCATTTGTTTCTACTCCTCTCGCCTTCTCAACCGAAAGCGAATCCTCTTCCTGTATCATTATGCCTTTGAAATAGGGTATGACACCAATCACCGGCTTATTGAGCCGGCGTTCAAGAAACTCCAGTCCTGGACTGAGTATCCCGATATCGCCCCTGAACCTGTTTATAATGATGCCTTTTACCAGTTCTCGCTCTTCTGGCTCCAGTAGTTCCAGCGTACCCACCAGCCATGCAAATACACCTCCACGATCGATATCACCGACGAGCAGAACGGGCGCATTGAAAAGTCTGGCTATGGTCATATTCACGATATCGTTCTCACGCAGATTCACCTCTGCTGGACTTCCAGCGCCTTCTATTACCACTATATCGTTCTCACGGTCGAGTTTTGTGAAGCACTCTTTTATAAGACCCAGCGCCTTTGGCTTGTACTCATGATACTCGCGTGCACTCATATTGCCTATGGGCTTACCGCGCACAATTACCTGCGCTCCTGTATCACTTGAAGGTTTCAATAATATCGGATTCATCTCTACTGTGGGCTCTTTTCGTGCAGCAAATGCCTGAAACGCCTGCGCTCGACCTATCTCGTAACCATCGCGAGTGACATACGAGTTAAGTGCCATGTTCTGCGATTTAAATGGCGCAACACTGAATCCATCCTGTGTGAATATACGGCATAATGCGGCGACAATTATGCTCTTGCCCACGCCAGAGCCCGTACCCTGTATCATTATACGCTTCGCCATCTCTACTTACTGTGAATGCCCGTGAACGAACCACAGGTTTAGTCAGAATATCCGCGGACCTTTGAAGTACCCGCCGTCACGTTTCGGTGCGTTTTTAAGTGCTTCCTCCTGGCTCAGTGGTTCCTTCGGCTCATCGCGTCTCATCACGTCTCTTAGCCCCACCACATGATACGTGGGTTCAACACCTTCCGTATCAAGCTCATCAAGTACCGAGAAATAATCGAGTATAGAGCCCAATTGCTTCTCAAACCGCTCCTTCTCACCTTCATCGAGTTCTATCCGCGCCAGCCACGCTATATGCTCTATCTCCTCCCGCTTTATCATTTATTTCTACACCAAATTTTAAATAATCACTCTTTAATTTAGGATATACGGATAAAAATTAGGTGGCAGTCAATAATGAAAGCAGTGATACTCGCGGGTGGTTATGGTACCCGGCTTCGACCACTTACCTTCAGTACCCCAAAAGCCATGATACCGCTTGTCAACAGACCTGTGATCGATTACATACTGGATTATCTCTCGAGTTATGGGCTGAAGGACATAGTGATTACAACGCATTATCTCAGGGACCAGACGATAAACTATCTGAGCAGGCGAAAGGATTTGAAACTCTCGTATCCGGAGGAACCTTTACCGCTGGGTACTGCGGGTTCTGTAAAGAATGCGGGTATTGATGATACCGTACTGGTAATTCAGGGGGACAACATAACAGATATAAACCTGAAGGAACTGATGAAGTTCCATAGCAGGCACGGACGGCTTGTAACTATAGCACTCATCACCGTGCCAAATCCTTCGCTATACGGTATAGCGGAGATAGAGCAGTCCAGCGGCAGGGTGGAACGATTCCTGGAGAAACCTTCACCCCGGGACTGCTTCTCCAACCTTGCCAATACCGGTCTCTACATAATAGAGCCGGAAGCACTGGAATATGTCCCCAGAGGACGCGCTTTTGACTTCTCCCGGGATCTGTTCCCCATACTTGTCGCGCGTAACGAGGTCTATGGTTGCGTGGTTGAAGGCTTCTGGACCGATATAGGATCGCCGAAGGGGTACATGGAAGCGAGCAAATGGATTCTGGATAAGATCGGGTTCGAATGTGCGGATACCGCAAAGATAACGGACAGCGAGATCAGTGGTAACGTTGCTATCGGAGAGCATGCGGTTATAAACAGATCGAAGATAAGAGGTCCCGCAGTGATAGGCAGCCATGCCATGCTAAATACGAGTACGATACACGCGTCTGTTGTGTTTCCCAGGGTTGACCTGGACGAAACCCTGCTATTTAATACCGTGATTGGCGAGGACACAGTAATAAAGAAGGCGGAGATAAGTGATTCTATACTTGGTGCCAGATGTGAGTTAAGAACCTGCCATTGCAGCAGGACCTGAAGCTGCAGCTTTCGGTCGGTTAGAGAACGGTGCGATCTTATTACATTTATGTTTCAACGCGCATATCGCAATTTTCTCACATCATCTCTTTATACTGTCCAGCAATCGCTTCAGCAAACTTTTGTATTCATCCTCCCTGCCCGGGGGTATGTTGGTGAAGCTCATCCGGGCGTTTGGATGATAATACCGGTCTATGGATAATGTACGCATCAGTGGCTCTATAGCGAAATTCTTTATGCAGGATAGCATCTGTGATGCATAATAATAGGTGATACCGAAGATTATAACGAGGTCGTAATTGCCCGCTCCATCCATACCTTTCCATTCGGGATCCCTCAAACAGTTGGTGAGCTCATGCAGGTTATAATAATTAACGTTGTACCCCCGCTCCACAAACCCCTTTATGCTGTGTCCTGTTGCAGCAATTGGTATACCCATATTGAGCATTTCTATCGCTATCTCTACAAAAAACCCGTCACGCAGTATCTCGGAGCCAGTAATGAGCAACGGTCTTCTCGCATTCGAGATATAACTACCCGCGACCTCCGGTGATACTACCTCGCCGGTATCAGGACCCGGAATATTCGCTACATCAAAAGCAGTCTCCATATGACATACCTCCTATTAATAAAACCCTCTAATAAATAAAAGAGTTTAAATAATGTATCTATTCAGGTTTTTTAAAGTTATTCCTGCAGCCGATTTTAGAAAATTATTTGTAATGGCTATTTCTTTTCCAGATATAACGAATGGATAAAGGTTATCTACCGATTATGGAGGAATTGCAGCAGGAAAACAGAGAATTACGGGAAGAGGTCAAACGTCTACGGAAGGGACTCTAAGAGAAAGAATCGAAACTCAACGAACTGCAAGAAGAGGTTCAAGAGTTGAATGAGCAAAACCAGATGAGTCATTCCATTTTCGGTTCAAAATCATCCTGAAAGCGGAGAGGTTCGAACGCGAGTGAGGTGCTCGAAACCAGAGAGGAGAGGGGTAGGGTACATGCCGATTTTGTGGAGAGAACGGAGGGGTTCGTAACGCTGGAGAGGCAATGGAACCATCACGTACTGAATAAGCTGGTGAAACGGGCACTGAAGTACCGCGAAGAGCTATTCACTTTCGTACTCGTTCCCGGAGTTGATCCTACGAACAACGTCGCTGAGCGTGCTCTCAGGTAAGGTGTGCTGCAGAGGAGGATATGGGGGATGCTTCAGGACAAAAAGGGTACTAAAAACAGCGATATCATGATGAGCGTTATGGGAACGATGAGAATCCAGAATAAAGACTTCTTCTCCCACGGAAAGGAATATATCCACGGCAAATTGAGTTGAAAAAAAAAGTGAATAGGTGCCCCAATAGTAATGACAGAGCCAGGCTATAGCATAAATCTTTTTTTAATAGTACTTCAGATGCTATTTCTCTATTATAACGAAGTGTTCATCACTACTGTATAGTTTGTTAATAAGAAACTCAAATAATCGGTGTTGAATACGTTCTTTATTACGATGTAATGCACTTCACCAGGTATCTTCTTACGACTTATACGCTTATTCCGCAGTTTATCTCGTTGCCCGTTTCAGTGTGGCATTTACCGGTGCACCGATAACCCGTATCACGACAAACAACTTCTTTGCCAGATGGATCTATTTAAGAATCGCAGACCGATGCGGTTGTTGTTTCAAAGTGGTTTTTTGTAAAATCTCCTTAGATAAAATACATAGATTTACACCCCACTCTGAGATAAAGAGCACTTCTCCTGGTGTCGTTTTGATTGGTATTGCTATTTCATCTGGCTTTAGATATAAAAGAAGCCTACAAAGGCTTACTGAAAGGTGACGTTTTGCTGGAGGGTTAAATAGATAGATACTATCTATGATACCGGCATATCACATAAGATACTTCTTTATCGCATAAAATACGTCCTGCGGACGTTCTATATCATAATCAACATTCACCGTTATCAGCAATGCGTTTTCGTGATGGTCACCCTTTATCCGCCCGCTCTTTGTGTATTCTGGTAGTGTCTGCACTTTCGCTTCTCCAAATGAGCAGAACCCGTGATCCGATATCACAATCAGCCTGTTGTCACCATCCAGAAACCCGGTATCAAATATGAGTTCCCCGATCGCATCGTCCACGCGTTTGTACCACTCAAGCACGTAATCCTCACCCCAGTGGAAATGCTGGATCCTGTCCAGAAGTGTATAAACCGATACGAGCAGATCGGGACCCTCCGCAATCAACCGTTTCGTCTCAGCCGTGACCCGTACCAGTTCCTCCGTCCATTCCTTCTCGTTCGTCGGCAACCCGAACCCAACGGGCTTGAAATCCACGTTGAACGAGTACGGTGGCACGACAAACGGTACATTCAACACTCTCACGCTCTTACCCGCATCATGCAATAAGTCCCATATAAAATCCACTTTTATAGCATCTCTTACCACTATCTCACCATTTACGACATAGCTCTCATGTCTGTGCTCTGTCGGGAGCTTACCCGAGAACATACTGCACCATACAGATGCAGACACAGGCTTCTCCTCCAGTGTAATAGTTTTGCTTTCCCCGATCTCCACAAGCTTTTTGAAACTGCTCAGTCTCGTCAGATTCGGTCTTACAATAGACCACGTAGCAGCATCTATACCCAGAACAAAGAACGTACCCGTCATCGTCGCTTAAACACCCAAATCCGTCTGTAGAACTACACCCGCCCCGATGTTCCTGCCGTCTTTTACAAGAACGAACCTGCCAAGTTCCGGTATATCCACGAACCGTTCCACCACCAGCGGCTCGGTAGCAAATTCAATCGTTGCGGCATCGTGCTCACTTATCGATTCGGGATTCTCTTCCAGTACCTCCCCGGTCTCTGAATCTATCTTCTCTTTTATGTCGCTCACCTCGCATCTCACCTTCGCAGTGCCGCATCTGAGCTCTAAGATATCTCCCCTTCTCAGTTCATCACCGAGAAAGACGGTCTCGCCGAAAAAGCTCCTTACTGCTCGTGGCGGGTCTTCTAATGGACCTCCAACATCTCCTCGCCTCACCGTACCCTCAATCACAATACCGGCGCAGTCACCGGTCGTGGCTTCATCATCTTCACGACCGAAAAACCTCAGCCCTTCTATTCGCGCCCTTACTCCGGACGGTTCGAACAATATCTCGTCACCTCGCCTCAATACGCCTGATTCCACACGTCCAACCACTACCTTCTCGGTTTCCAACTCGTAAACGTCCTGCACCACAAACCGCAGCGGTTTCGTTTCTCTTTCCAGCGTCACTTCATCCAGAGCCTCTATCAACGTTTGTCCATCGTACCAATCCATCTTCTCGCTGCTGCTGTATATGTTGTCTCCCTCCATCGCCGAGACCGGTATGAATGTGACTTCTTCAGCATCATAACCAAAGGCACTCAAGACTTCACTTATCTGGCTCCTGATCGTCTCAAATCGCTCCTTACTGTATGCAACCGCATCCATCTTGTTCACCGCTACGAAAAGATTGTCTATACCGAGCATCCTCAACAGGAACAGGTGTCGTCTCGTCTGCTCCTGCACACCTTCCACCACAGATACCACCAGTACCGCTACGTCTGCATGTGACGCGCCCGTGAGCATGTTCTTTATGAACTCCTTATGCCCCGGCACGTCTGTTATCGTGTAGCAGTTCTTTTTACCCATGAACATCAAACTCACTGTATCTATCGTCCGCTCTTCCTTGAGCTCATCCTCAAAAGAATCGAGGAAATACGCAAACTCAAACCTGCGTTTGTATTCCTCAACAAGTTTCTGTATCTCTTCCACACGCTCGCTCTTTATACTCGCACTGTCGTACAGCAGCCGTCCTATCAGTGTAGACTTGCCATGATCCACATGCCCCACAAGAACTACATTCACATTCATATTTCTCTTTCCACTTTCATTACCTCTCGGGTTTACATGTAACCCAGAGCACGCAACTTCTGCATCATGAACGCCTTCTCCTTGTCCTGAGCACGACCCGACCTTTCCGCAATCTTTGTCGTCCTCAGCTCTTCCACTATCTCCTCGATCGTACCCGCATTTGATTCTATCGGTGACGTGCATGGTTCACAACCCAGACTCCGGTACCGTTTACCATTGCTGGCGAGATACATGGGATTCACCGGTACGTTTACCTCCTGCTTTATGTATTCCCACACATCCAGTTCACGCCAGTGCAGTATCGGATGAACTCTTGTATGTATGTGATCCTGAAAGCTACTCTGTACCTGATATATGTCCCACATCTCAAGTGGCTGGTCCTTGTAATTCCATCGGAACGTATCGTCCCGCGGCGAGAATACGCGTTCCTTGGCACGTATTCCGTGCTCGTCCCGCCTTATCGCCAGTATCAGCGCATCGAATCCGTGCTCCTCAACGCATCTCCGCAATGCTTCCGTTTTAAGCGCGGTACAGCATTCCAGCTTACCCCTCTCCGGGCTCACACCCGCGTTTAACGCCTCTTCGTTCCTCGCTATCACCAGGTCGAGATCCCACTCCTCGGCTATCCTGTCCCTGAACTCGTACATCTGCCTGAACTTATAGCCCGTATCTATATGAATCACCGGAAACGGTATTTTACCAAAGAACGCCTTCCGACATAGCCATAAAACCGTGGTACTATCCTTACCCGTGCTCCACAGTACCGCTGGATTATCAAATTCGGCGTATGCCTCCCTCAATATATAAATACTCCTATTCTCCAGTTCTCTCAGTCCCATCTTACACTCTAATCATAGTGTCATTGGAGTATATAAAGCAGAAGC
>JAODGH010000039.1:60344-71249 GCA_025464325.1 Methanosarcinales archaeon
ACAGTGGCGATCATCACGAACCCGTACATCTTTAACGCAACCGAACAGGAAGCGATTACAATGCTCGCACCAAACAGACTCCTGATCTGCGGACCGTGTACGTATCTCGTGGCAAATGTGCCTATCTGCGCGCCAAAAGCTGCACCAAGGAGCATTATCAGTGCCACCATTATGTCCACGTTCTGTTTCAGCCCGTGCGAGAACGTGCCATAACTACCGGTTATTATTATCTCCAGCAGGTCGGTTCCCACTGCTATATGTGTCGGCATGCCCACCAGGTAAACCAGCATGGGCATCCTCAAAAAGCCGCCACCAACGCCCAGAAAACCCGCAAGTATACCCGTTATCAGCCCGATCAGTGCAATAACCGGCACTGAAATCGATTCTATGCCGGAGCGCGGAGATGCTATCATCGGTCTTATCTTTATCTTCTGTATCCATCCCGCGAAGTCCATCGTTACCACGTCTATTATTTTGCCCTCCGTTGTCTCTTTGCCACGCACACGCGCTATATTCAACTTCCGCTTTGCGTTCAACGATTCCACGAACGTGAATGTAGCCAATAGCCCGAGAAACACCACATAGACCTCACTTACGATTCTATCTGCCTCCCCTATTTGCTCCAGATACTCTATCATTGTCGCGCCTATCTCCACACCAAGCATCGTACCCGCTGCCATGACCAGTGCAATGCGGACATCCACGTTTCCAAACTTCGCGTGTCTGAATGTAGAGATGATGGATTTACCAACTATGTGCGCCAGATCGGTCCCCACGGCGAAATGCATTGGCATTCCAAGTATGAAGAGTGCGGGCGTTACCATCCAGCCACCGCCTATACCCCAGAACCCGCCACAGACACCCACTGTGAACCCTATTATTATCAGATATGGCACGGGTATCTCAACGCCAGATATGGGGAAATACATTCGGTCATTTCACCTTGTTTCTTTCATGCTCCAGACGGTTGGTATTCACACCCAGCAGCCTGCCCATCAAATCCGCGATTACGCCAAGCACCACGCCCGCTACAACCAGTATCACAAGTGATGCACATGCATACCACAATGTGTTATACTGATACCACTGGTATAGGACCATGCCTATGGATCCGCCTACGGACGCGATCATCATCCTTAGCTCTTCACGTCATATAGCCCAGAGCTCTCAACCTCTTCTTTACCTCCTCTTCCTCCTCTTCACTGAGAGCAGGTTCCTCTTCGTCATCATCCTCTTTGAGTAACTCCTCCATCACATACGTGACGTACTCCTCCACCGACCGGAACTCCATCGCACGTGCTCGCTCTTCTATCCGGTTGTAGAGCTCTACCGGTAAAAACACAGCTTTCTTCAACTCCTCTTCTTCCTCATTCATAGGTAACCAAGCCTCCTTAATCTTTCCCGTACCGCCTTTACTTCTTCCTCCGTCAATTTATCACCCTCTTTTATATTACCACCCGCCGCCAGACTCCGCATCACGAATACGATGAACTCTGTAACACTTGAGAAACCCGTACCTTCTATCATCTCCCGCAACTTCTCATACAACTCTCTCGGTATCTTGATGGTGACTTTATCTGGCATCTCTACACACTCAAATTGTAGTAATATTGGAGTATATATTTATATGCTTTTCGCCAGGACGCAAAAAAAAAAACAGCTCCTATCTCAGCGAATCACACCTTCTCTAAGTACCGGCACCACATCATAACGGTCTATATCGGCTATAAATTCAACATCGCGCTTATACCCTATCTCAGTAAGATGTCTCGCGGTCCGACAGCCGAGGATGCATCGCCTCAAATAAGCCCGGTCCATCTTCATTCCGTCATTCAGACCGTTATAAAGTACCATTGCCAGCGCTATATCCTCCGTCATGCCGAACCTGCTACCCACTACTATCAGGTTCGCATCCGTACCTTCTTCCATCAATTTCTGCCTGACCGCTTCAAGGTTCAGGCTCGATGCGATATACGCCGATTCGATCCTGTGTTTATACAGTAACGTCGTGAAATTTGTGGTTTTTAGTGCTAATTTCCTCACTTCGTTATGGCTCATATACTCGATCAGCTCAGTGGGTGAATTCCCTATATCGAATCCGGGCAGCTTCACGCCTCTGTATTCGCCTGCCAGGACATAGCCCGCAGCCCGTAACTCAGCAGCAGATTCGTTATCCACTGGCTTCACTTCCTCCACACCGGTTGACAGTGCGGTCACTATCGTACTGGACGCTCTTAGCACATCTATCACCACAGCCCTTACGTCACTGTCACCTGCGTTATCATCTGCAATGGTTATCCTATATCTTACCAAGCGTATCACCCCGCAAGCCACGTCTCAACGTCTCCAGTGGGATCACATCTTCTGGTCTTACGTTGCCAAGGTTCACCTTCGGGGTGAGATTGAGTATCAGCTGTACCTGCTGACTCTTCTTCGGCGCTTCAAACAAAATGTGTTCCACACCTATCTCATCCGTTAACTTCTTCACCATCGCCTCTTTTAACCTGCCGGTACCGTCATATATCCCTATCCCCAGCCCGGACTCTCGTGCCTCCATTATCACTTTCGCCGCTCCTGCTTCCAGATCGCGCCTCGCCATCGATATTCTATATTCCGTACTCAATTTGGCATCGTCTTCCGGATTCTTCTTGCCTATTTCGGTGTACACCACAAACCCCATCTCCACTCCCATCGTTATCAATTCGTTTCTATCCGCTCTGTTCAGCTCTATCGAGCCATCTGATATCTCAATGGCGGTAAGACCTATCTCATGAGCATAATTGAAGAACTCAGGTATCCTGTCCTGCAGATACGCCAGCTCAAAGAGTGTACCGCCGTTGCTCACAAGGATTTCATTATCGCTGTACAGTTCTATCTTACGTCTCACCAACTCCTCCGGACAAAGCCTGTGCGTGCCCCAGCCAAGCTTGATTATATCTATGTACTCACCGGCGTACATTACCAGATCCTCCGCTGCATGGATGCCAAGACCCTTATCCAGCACCATTGTGAGACCCGTATCCCGCGGTTTGCTTTCCCGGGGTATGATATCTACCATCTCGAATGCCATTCCTTCCATCTCATATCAACCTCCCCACCGGTTCTGTGAGTATAAAATCACCACCTATTATCTCCTCCTTCAATCGTTCGGCGAGCTTATTCGCTCTTGCCCGGTTCGACTGCCGCAGTGTTATGGGCACCTTCATATCATTCACCGTGATATGCCCCAAATTTGCGCTGAATGCCCCTTCGGAACATAAAGATACACATGCACCGCAGTTGAAACATAACTTTTGGTCCTGTCCCTTCATCCGTGAAAACGCACGTGTGGGGCAGTAGTCCTCGACGGCGCATACGGCACAGTTAACGCATCGTTCTGCATCGAATTCTATCTCTAAATCCGTATTATGCCACACCGCGCCGTAGCTGCTCATCCATCGAGGAAGACGGTCATTAATGTCTGCAACGGGTAGCTTAACATCCTCGTCCAGTACCTTCAGGTTCGTTAATACCGCCTCATTTAAAACCGGGATTGGAACTGCAATAGAAGTGATACATTCTGGACCTTTTGATGTGATGAATCCACCCATGAATTCCGGATCCATATCTTTCATATCGGCGATCACTGTGAGATTGGGCTTATCTACACTGCTCCTTGTTCCCGTTCCTGTTATATAGCCCATGGCACCGTTCACCAGTATTCGCGTACCGATACCAATAGTAATCATAAATGGATCGTTTTCCAGCGGGTTGAGCTCGCCACTACCCGTCACCGAACACTCCCGGTACGGACCTCGCAACCCGTGAACCGAGAAGATACTCTCAACCTTGTCCTCTGCCGTATTGACGAAAGCCATGTAATTCTTGAACGCACTGCGAGTGGTGAACATTCTGGCGAAATGGATATCTTCGCGCGTCAACACCCGCTCGATTGATCGACCATCACCTGTCTCTACCTTCGCTTCTATCGCTTTGCCCTCTACAAGCTCCCGGAATAGATGCCCACCACCATACTCGTGACTTGCTCGCGCGGTACCATAAATAATGGCATCCACAATGCCCAGTCGTTCGTTCGGGCATGGACCCGGAAAACCCGGGACTCCGTTCAGCCATACTCTGGCTGCTCGTTCAAACTCACCGCTATCGCATATAGCAAAAGAGAGCAGGACTGCCGTACCTGACATTAGAGCGCATGTCGCACAGGTTACCACGTCAACATCATCGGGTGTGATGCGCTCCTCTCTCCGGACCATATCCTTGAACTCCTCTGCTGTCAGTACAACCGCTTCTCCTGCCTTTATCCTCGCGTTTATCGTCTCTATTTTTCTTGACTTCATCTACACGAGCTCCATCTTCTCCATGACCTGACCGAATGGTACCGAATGGAACTGCATACCCGCAACCGAATATATATCCGCACCCATCGCAAGCGCGATGAACTGTGCATAATTCAATACAGGCAGCTGTAGCTCCAGACCGGTCTCGCGTTCGATGAGCTCCTGGTTACGATCCAGTGTCATCTGACAGCCCGGACAGGCAACTACCATCAGGTCCGCACCCGCTTCTTTAGCCGAAATCAGCTTCCTGCTCGCTATATCCCTCGTCAGATACCGCCGTTCCGCTTCTATTGTATGCCCGAACCCCATACCACAGCATAAGCTCTTCTTCGTGTACTCTACTGGTTCTGCACCGGTAACTACGACAAGGTCGTCCAGTAAATCTGGTATCGCTTTATCTCTGAAGAGTCGTGTATAATGACAGCCGTTATGCGTGGCTACTCGCAAACCATCGAATCGGAACTTCAACTTCGCCTTCAACTTCGCCCTCTGTGACCACAGTATCTCTGAGACATGCGCAATATTCGCATCTCCCCGGTATTTCAATTTCGGATTCACCTTCTTCAATACCTCCCGGTTGATTTGCTCGCCGATACTATCGTTACTCAGAATCCCGACCGTCTTCATAAGCACGCCATAACTCGTCTGACAGACAGGTGCAACGTTCGGATAGCCTGCTTGTTCAGCTAATGCCAGATTTCTCGCGTTCAGTGCGAGCATTGTGGCGAACGGGATCTTATCACCGTAATAACCGAACCCGGCACAGGTTGAATGCGCCGGATCGTCAATATAATCTATACCAAGCAGATCAAACAGATACTTTATGCTCGTGGTGATCCCGGGATAATGTGTGTCTGCGATACAGCTATGAAATAGATAAATCCTCTTCTCGGGAATCCTTTTCATCGTCTCCACGAGCTTCCTTTCGCCTATCTCCCTATCCGCTGTTAGTTTCACGATTGCCCTTATCTCATCGAGTGATTCTTCCGGTATAGCACGTTGTAGCCCCTCAAGTCCGAGTTCCGATCTGAGTTTTATCATATCGCTGTGTATATTATCCCATGCGAATCCCCATTCGGGGAACTTCTCCGGGTGGTGCACTTCCGGAGTGACACAGAGACCGGTCTCAATGAGTGATCTCAGGTATATATTGGTACCGTCCTGCGGTTGTACACCTTTCAGTAATTTCACGATATCCGCAATACGGATACCATTTCGACATATGCATTCACAGGCATGGCAGGAGAAGCATTCCGGCAATGGATAATCTCTTACGCTTAGCCCTCTGCCACAGAGCAGGTACTCAATCATTCTACGTGGATTGTAGCGCTTATCTCGGCTGGCAGCCGTGCAAACAGATGTGCAGGCTCCACACTGAAGGCAGGAAGAATAAAGAGCATATGCCGGGTAGTTTGCTCTATTCAGCAGAATATTGTTCATAATGTATAATTAACCCGGTTTTGTATTTATTATTTTCTATTTCTGCACAGTTTATTGCCTCATTGTATATGTAGCCGCCTCAACTGCGACTTCACTCGTGCCCTCGCTTCCTCCAGTGAGAACGAGAAATCGCTTACTATCTCGCCGTTTATTAGCATTGGCTTTAATAATGGCTCCAGATTCTCGTCCTCTGGTGGTTCCTCATTCGCGAGCGTTATTATGTCCTTATCGACGCTAATCTCACCTTTACGCCGGTACACCTGCTTCTTACCACCACGCTTACCCCGTTTCGCACAGGGTACGCCCTCCTTTTCCACTATATCGAGTGCGAAATCGATACTTCTCGCATTCGCAACACTCGTTCCCACACCAAACCCCGCCACTATATCCCTCAACGCTATTATTTCCGCCTCATCTATTCCGCCACTTACGAATATACCCACGTTCTTGTAACCCCGGATATCCAGTTCCCACCTGACTTCCTCTATTATCTGCCGGAAATCGCCACGACGTGATGATGGCGTATCCAGCCGTACAGCAAATAGAGAATCGCCAAGTGCCTCTGCTGCCGCTACTGACTCCTCCTTCTCATCGCAGTATGTGTCACAGAGACATATCCGTGGCACGTCTCGCGCAATGACCTCATCAAACGCTTTCCATGCCACGTTCCGCTCACCGAAACATATAATCATCGCATGGGGCATTGTGCCCGTTGCGTTTATTCCTATTCGTTCCGCACCGGCGACACAGCTCACGCCGTCCATACCACCGAGGTATGCACACCGTTCGATCATCGCCGATATTGCTGGATGCTGTCTCCTGGTGCCGAAGGATATAACGGGCACGTCACCGGCAAGCAATTTTATACGTGCAGCCTTCGTTGCTATGCCCGATTCATGACAGAGGAATCCAAGGATCGGTGTTTCGTAACGAGCAAACTCCAGATAACGCCCCTCTATCTGCAATACGGGCTCATGAGGATAGAATATCGTGCCTTCTGGCATTGCATACACATTCACCGCCCTGCCTTCCAGTAGATGCGCAACATCTTCCAGACCCGCCAGCACCGCCCAGTCTCCTTTCGTTATGGTCACCTCAGCAACAACATTCGGATTCACACCCTTTGCCCTTAATACCTCTTCCGCCCTGAGGAAATACACATCGGTCGTTTTCCCTGCCAGTATCTCCTCTTCTGACACCACTCCGAACCTCATAATTGTCACCTCTCAGTGTATCTGCACACCTCTCACACCTTTTAGCTGCCCGATCTCTTCTATCACCCAGCCCGGTATCTTCTTATCGGTAATGATCGTAAGTTTGGGGTCATCCACCAGATACGGATCATCGCTTACCGCCTGCCGGATGGATATTCCACTTTTCGCTATCACGGTCGCCACGGCACCCAGTATTCCTCGCGCTCTCGCGTCTTCGGGATGGATAATAACAACACTGAGTCCGAGTAGCGGTGCAACATCAACCAAAAAAGCGATTGAGCGCATATTCCCGAATATTCTACGCAAATCAGGATCGTTCAGTATCCTCTTTACCGCCATATCCACCACTCTTCTATCCACACCCACCCTCTTCGCTATCTGAGTTCGCGGTATCTCGATACCACCGGCAGCTATCTTCCCTGCGGGTGTTACCTTTAGACCCATCTCTAATAGCAGTTCGACAACCCTCTTCTGTGATGGCAGACCACCGAATTTATCCACCACCTCTTTCCACATCGTTTATCGGTATCCTCGTCTGAACAGTTCGTCTTTTATCTCATCCAATTTCTTTGCCGCACTGCCAAGTTTATCCTGTACTTCATCCTCCACCGACCTCATACTCACGCGTAATGACCGTTCATGCTCTTTCAGTTCTTCCTCTAACGATTTCAATCGCGCGTTTATACTCAGTAGTAATGCTGCCACCATACCTACCAGGAATACTGCAGAAGTGACAATCACGAAGTCTCTCGGGCTATACTCGTAGACCAGCTTATATGCCAGTACGAAACCTGAGAATACCATTATCAACGAGAATACTATATCTCGTGTGTCCATCTCACAACACCTTGCGAATAAAAAGTAACCATCAAAAGTATTTAAATCTACTGTAGTGCAAATGTGTAAGAGCATAATCATTCTGGCGGGGGGAAAAAGCCGTAGATTTCAATCCAGCGACAAGTGTATTTCTATTACCATTAATAACCTGCCTCTATTGCAGCACACCATCAATCGAGTAAAAGGTATAGCGGATGAGATAATAGTTGCTGCACGTGACATTAGCCAGGGTAAGGCAATATTACAGAGGACAGACGCGGATTTCAAGATCGTATTTGACAGTTTAGCCGATTTTGGACCTCTATCCGGGTTTCTATCTGGCATGGAGCATGCATCCGGCGATTTCTGTCTCATCATCGGCTGTGATATGCCGTTTATAAACCCGGATGTTGTTAGATACCTGTTCAGGCTATTATCTGATTCAGATTGCGATGCCGTTGTGCCACGCTGGGAGAACGGAATGCTGGAACCGCTACATGCCGTTTATCGACGGTGTCCGGTACTGACTGCGATAAGTAACGCGGTGAAGGAACGCAATGCACGGATATCAGATATTCTAACGCAGTTGCGTGTATGTTTCGTGCCGGTAGCGAAGATAAGGGCTATAGATCGCGATATGATGACATTTACGAACATAAACACGCCTGCAGATGTTATGGCTGCGCGTAAAAAAGGCATAATCGTTATATAATCTAAAAGGGTCGATTTTATAGGATGTGCCCTTTCCATGAAGAGGAAAAGGAGGAGTTACTCCAGATAGCGCGGATATGTTACCAGTGTGGTGAATGTACGGGTGCATGCCCCCTGCGGCGTGTATCAAAGTTCAATCCCCGTGAGATGATACGAGAGCTCGCCATCGGGAAGGAGAGTAACGTCGACCAGCGGTGCCTGCTGTGCGATAATTGTTATTTTGTATGCCCACAAGGTGTTGATATCCCGTCATTAATACTGGATTTGAGGGGTAACAAGCCAGTGGGTGAATCTCTCGTGGCGCACAGGGTATTGTCCCAGATAACGTATTTCATGGCTCGTTCTGAGAGAGGTGTACCGGTGGATTTTCGGGGTGAAGTTGATGATGATAGCGATTATGGCTATTTCCCGGGTTGTCTGGGTTACCTCGATCTCTTCATGGATGTCGGGGTGAACTTCCGGGAGATTGGTGATTACTCGCTATCATTACTGAATTTAATAGGAGTGAAGCCCAGACTGTTGAGTCTGAAATGCTGTGGACACGATGTACTCTTTCAGGGCGACGTAGCACTTTTCCAGCAGCTGGCATCTCATAATGAGCGTACGATACGGGAACAGGGCATAAAGAAATTGATAGTTAGCTGTGCGGAGGGTTATTCAACATTTAGGAGGTATTATAACCTGGAAGGGGTTGAGGTGATACACATAGCAGAGCTGTTAAGCGAACGCTTGCCCGAATTTAAACATACAAATGATCTTCGAGTCGCGTATCATGATCCCTGCGCGTTTAAGAGGACACGATTTTATGATGCGCCCCGTAAAGTGTTAAAAAAAGCGGGGGTGACGGTTGTGGAGCTTGCACATTCGCGGAATAACGCGCTATGCTGCGGTATAAGCGGAATGATGAACTGCAATGACCAGAGCAAGGCGTTAAGAGCGCTCAGATTGCAAGAAGCGGAAGACAAGGACGTTGATGTACTGGTAACAACCTGTCCGAAATGCCTCCTGCATTTCAATTGCCTGAAACATGAGCACACTCACGAATATAAATTCGAGATAATGGACCTTGTGGTGTTCCTGGGCAGGCGGATGGCAGGAGGGCTCTATTCTAAACAGGCTAACACACAAAGGTCTCATTACTGATACAAATTTTTATAAGTCCGGAGTGAACTAATTATAAAATAAGTCCCGTGGTGTAGTGGTCAAGCATACAGGCCTTTGGAGCCTGTGACAGGGGTTCGAACCCTCTCGGGACTACTTATCAAGATTCCGCAGTCGCTTCACCATCTTAACTGCTGCTTCTACCGCGCGTTTGGCATAATCGACCCGCTCTTGCGCCTCCAATCGCGTCATACCCGGTCCCGACACGCCCAATGTGACCGGTTTCGCATAGTCCAGCGAGAGGTCCATTATCTTTCGCGTGAGCTGCGCAGCGATCATCTCATCATGCTCTGTAGCACCTTCGATCACACAGCCGAGTGTGACCACAGCGTCCACATCATCATTCTCCAGCAGAGCCTTAACGGCGAGCGGCATATCAAATGTCCCGGGTGTATACAGTGTCTGAACGACCCTGGCACCGAGAAATTCGGCATGCTCACGCCCGAGTATCTCCATCTGGTACGTGATATCACGGTGGAACTCCGATACAACAAAACCCAGCTTTATCTCTCCTTCTACCATACCCGGTCTTCACCCATCCATACCCTTTCAAGGTTTACATCTCTTAAAAGTTTATTTCTATTTTAATCTCACGCTATCAAACATTTCCAAACCTTTAACCCCGTCGAATCATAAGGAGCATATAATTACAAACAGCAGAGATTTTCCAAAAACCCTCTTTGTAGCACCAACCAAATTTCCAGTAGAAAGTATTTGAATCGCGAAATAGAAAGTATTATAAGCTATTAGCAGCATAGGAGTATCATGCAGTAGTTAATTCATTATGCAATCAATGAGGAGTATGAAAAGGTAGAACAGCTCGGTGACAGGCTTGCACGTATTGAATCACTCATCGATTGGGAGAGGTTCCGCCCCATCGTCGCGGATATCTTTGATAATAGGAGCAGGAAAGGCGGTAGACCGAATATAGATGAGGTTGTTATGATAAAGATGCTGGTTCAGGGGTACGGGTTATCAGACCCTGAGCTTGAGCGGCAGGTGACCGACAGAATCTCTTTCCGTAAGTTTCTGGGGTTTCCCGATGTGATACCCGACAAATCCACAATCTGGACTTTCCGGGAGCGATTAATCGTGCGAGGTAAGGAGCGTGAAATCTGGAACGAACTCCAGAAGCAGCTCAAATCAAAGGGACTGGTGGTAAAACGCGGTACGGTCCAGGATGCAACCTTCATCACCGCGGATCCGGGACATGCAAATGCGGACAA
>JAODGH010000039.1:71307-71852 GCA_025464325.1 Methanosarcinales archaeon
ACAACCGCATCAGTCCACGATTCACAGATAGACCTATCGCGTGAGGGCGAAGTTGTTTATCGTGATAAATGTTATCAGTGCACCTACAAATGCCACGATGAAACGGGCAAATAGATCACATCCGCTGAGCATCAGGGATAAACTGCGGAATAAGCGTATAAGCCGTAAGATAGTACTAGGTGAGAAGCATTACGCCGTAATAAAGAACGTATTCAACGCCACACACGTCCATGTCACGACCGTAGCACAGCTTGCGATCGATGATATTCACTGCGTTTGCATTTAATCTCTATCAGCTCCTTAGCGTGAGCTATCTTCTTTATCGCGAAAAAAATGAGGGGAAATGAGAAATAAAGGGTTTTTTAGGCGGTAGAAGTTTGGCTTGGTGTGGTGCTACAGGTACTTATGGGACGCAAGCTGGAAGTTGATGGGTAAATTGAAGTTTTTGGAAATGCCCATAAACAAATATAAACTTAACACCTCACCTGACCCGCTGCTCTTCACCCGTTGCTTCTCGCCACGCATTCTGGAAATCCTCATCTCCC
>JAODGH010000012.1 GCA_025464325.1 Methanosarcinales archaeon
ACTTAATTATGCAACACAGCAGCCGTTGTATACGCTGCATTAGTATAATCAATCGTGGATAACTCAGTACTTCATGAAGTTATTCCCTGAATTTGGAGTGTTCGGGTTGATAAAAGAATACCATTTATTAGAATACTTGAAATTGCCAAGGGGCAAACGGTATTTGCTTTAGAAAGAGACCCAAACTTTAATCTTAGATTTATTCAGAGCAATCCAAATTACAAAACAAAAATAGCAGAAGTAAATATACAAGAGCTTCGTGAGGCTTCAAAATTGCTCATTGCTCTTACGTGGTCAGAGAGGGAGAATCGTATTTATGTTGGAGAATATGGGAAAGAGAGGTTCAAAAGTGCAAAATCTTACGAAAACTCAAATATCAAATTCAGAGCAGGTAAGGATAGAAGAATTCATCAAATAGGAGATGAAGGTATCCAGGTTGGGTATTACAGGGTTAAAGTAGGTGAAAAAGTCGTTTTAGAGCCTACAGCAAAGGATATTTTTGATTTCCAAATGGAAAAAATAAAAATTCTAATTGAAAACTGTAGGAAAGGAGATTTTCTTTTTGAGTCAACTTTGGTTCAGCAGATAATTGTCATGTTAACAACAGCCTTTGAGACGTATACTCAGACAAGGTTTCTTGAACTTGAGAAAGAGGGCAAACCTTTAGATATGGAGGCGTTATATAATCGCTTCATTTCTAAAAGATATAGAGAGCAATTTAAAGAAGAAGTAAGAGAGATTGCTCGCAATCAGGGGGAAACAGAATTAGAGGTTTTTATTGCGGGGATAGATGGAAGAAGACCTATAAACTTTCAAGATTGGAATTCATTTAAAGATGCATATAGCAAAGGATATGGTTTGAAGATAGGAGAGATTGGAATTCCAAACGAGATTCTGCTTGGGGTACAGAGGTTTATAAAGTGGAGGCATAAAATAATTCACTCAAAAGAGGACGATACGATGATAAACTTTGAAGATGTTCCTCCAGCGGAACCCATTTTCACGAATAAAGATTTAGCGGAGAAAGGATTAAAGGTCTTTCGGAAATTTATTGAAGAACTACATAAAAATACATTAAAGCTCTAAAATATGCACCGCCTTCACATTATACGCTCGTTGCATTCGCTTGCGCCTGACAGCAGGTATGCGGTTCGCTTACACTCACCCAAACCTTACGGACTTCGCATACTCGCAAACCGTTAGGCGTAATCGTGGACTTCGGACGCGAAAGAGATATGAATATGGGTGATAAAAATGACAAATGACGATTGACAATCTAAAAAGAACCATAATTATAAATGGAAGTAGGGAAAGAAAAGGAGAGGAAGGTGATTGAGAGGGTAAAGCTCATAAATTTGTTTAATCCAAAGAAGTAAGTGCAGATAGATGCAATTATTTATGGCAACAGCGTCTAACAACGGACATACGGCTTCAGTGAGTAATAGAAGCTGAGTGTGCATAACCTTGAGTTTCAAGCTAAAGTTTATTTCACACCGCTATCGCTGCACCCCTCATATATCTGCTCTAATATCACCTTATCCGACGGATACTCGCTATTTATGATCCTATCGAGCTTCAATGGCAGCCCATCCATGCGATATGCTATACCTTCTGATTCCACACCCGTAATCGCAACAGGCAATACAACCGAAGCGAATGATGCAGTCAGGCTCATGAACGGATCCAGCACAACAAGCGGTACATTCAGCAGCTCCCTGACTTTAGCTGCAGGTAACGAAGCCACAGGGTCCGCTCCCACGACAAGAGCCGCATCCACTTCCTTCAGCACACCCATCACCGTTGTCCTGCCGGGTTCGAATCGCTTATCCGGTGCGGAGAAGTCCACCCCGAATGGATAGCCCGTTTCACGCATCAGTAGCAGTACCGCACCCATAACGTTATAATGCCCCTTCATCGGGAATACCACGTACCGATTACCCTTTTTGTTCAATGTATCGACGAGCGAGAGAATAGCCTTTATATTCTCATATGCGTTCGCACCAGAGAGCACCCCAAGTCCTGTAAATATGATACCGTACGAAGCACTTCTCAGCTTATCCGCTATACTTTTCAGTTCTGCGATTCTGTGGTTGCTCGCACTCACCGGTTCACCCTTTATCAACCGTGTGAGCGTGTTCGCAATCATCGCATCCTCGCCCGGCATCACCGGTACGAACCACTGCTTCTTGAATTCGGGCTCTATCACATCTATTGCGATTACTGTTCGGTCGGTCACACCCTTCATTGCATAGCGCCCGGTTGGATATACCGAATACCGGGCGAGATGTCGCGGATGCGATACAACAGGATTTGAGCCCCAGTACACGATTAACGTCGCCTTCTCCCTTATTTCATCCAGCAATGCATAGTAAAATGGATAACGTGCCCTCAATGCCGCATATAACAGATTATGACAGATCGATTCTGATATGTCTATTACACCCCGTTTGTATTTTGCTATCCGCAGTGCCACCTGCTGTGCTTCATAACTGCTGTTACTGAGTCCATAGATTAGCGGTTTGTGCGATTCCCTCAGTATGTCCACTGCTCTCGCTATCGCATCCTCGTAATTTGCAGGAGTACCATCCACAATCGGGCGTTTCAACCTCTTCTGATACGATCTGAACTTCGCAACACCGAACCTGCAGGCGTTTCTTATCTCTTCTATCTCATTATTTTTTACTCTTATCACCACATCATCGCAGAGGCACGCACAGAACGGACAAACCGCCGCATTGAATATCCGTTCGGTATTATTATCGCCTCTGGCTCTGCTGCTACCGATCATCACGCAATTCCTGCTCGCCAGACCGTACTGAGCTCTTCCAGTGGCAGTTCCACCAGCTTCTTTGCACCATCTCGCATTGTTATCATCCTCTCTCCTTTCGTGTATCCTATCGCACTGATTACAATACCACGATCGTGCATAAGCTTCTCGAAGTTCGTTCGTACATCCCGCCAGACTTCCACCACCCACCTCGTATTCGATTCCGAGAAGAGTTTATAATCGCTCCTCAGTCGTCCCGATTCTGAGCCCGTATTCAGATCCGATATATCTATATCCGCTCCCAGATCGCCACCAATTAGCATCTCACATACGGCAACTGCGAGCCCACCATCGGATATATCATGGCAACTCGCGACCATGTGCGCCGCCATTGCATCACGCAATGCTGCCATCCGAACCTTCAACACTTGCGGGTCTGTTCTCGGTACAATACCGCACTTTTCACCACGCAATCTGTAATACGCACTGCCACCAAGTTCTCGTTTAGTGGTTCCAACCACGTATAGCGGATTCGATGCCGCTTTGACATCAACCGTAACACACTCGCGTATATCGTCACATATGCCTATCCCGAGAATCGCAGGTGTCGGTGGTATAGATACCCCAAGTGCTTCTGATTCGTTATAGAAACTCACATTCCCGCTCACGAATGGTACGCCAATCGAAGAAGCCATATAACCGAGTCCACGACAGCATTCATAGAATTCACCCATACATTGTGGCTTCTCGGGATTGCCGAAGTTGAGGCAATCGGCGAACGAGTGTGGCACGGCACCAACCGCAGTCAGATTCCGGCATGCTTCGTCTATCGCACTTGCGGCACCCCAAAACGGATTCAACTCACAATACGCGGGATTGACATCTGCGGTGATTGCTATACCCTTAAATGAGGACTCCAGTGGCTTCAATACTGTGGCATCTGCATGCGTCTCTTTGCCCATAATGCCCTGTAATGGCTTTAGCACTGTTGCTGCTCGTACCTCATGGTCATAGCGCCTGATAATCGACTCCCGGGAAGCTATATTTGGCGATGCCAGCAGCATCTTCAATATCTCATCATAGGAATCAGGCTCATCCATATCGCTTTCCTCTGATTCAACGTTCGGTATCGCCTTAGGACGTTCATACACGGGTGTATCGAGGACAAAGGCAACATCCAGATCGAATACGAGCTCGTCATGGTAGTACAATCTTATGTGGCTGCCACTAACCGCATCACCTATCACGGTGGCATCCACATCCCATTTGTCGAATATCGTCAGCAATGAATCCACTTTATCGGGCGTAACAGATAGCAGGAAACGTTCCTGTGACTCTGAGATCCAGATCTCCCATGCATGCAGACCCGATTCCTTTAACTTCACACGTTCGAGGTGTATCTCCGCGCCGCAACCACCGCTATAACACATCTCGCTAACCGCACACGACAGCCCGCCACCGCCAAGGTCTTTCATACCGTCTATCAGACCCTGATCATTGCACTCGAGTATCGCATGCATCAGTGGCTCCTTCGTTATCGGGTCGCCGAGCTGGACCGCACTTCGATATTCTTCGGATTCTTTCAGTACGCCGGAAGCGAAGGTGACACCGTGTATACCATCGCGCCCGGTCTTGCCACCGGCAAGTACAAGCACATCGCCCGCTCGTGCGCTGCTGCGTCTCAAATCCTTCCGCTTCATTACGCCCACACAGCCAACATTCACCACGCAGTTGCCCGCATATCGATCATGGAAATAGACCATACCGGCACATGTAGGAATGCCTATACGGTTACCATAATCACTTATGCCGGAGACAACGCCATTAAAGAGGAACCTGGGATGCTTGACATCCGCCGGCAGCCGCTCATACGGGTAATCAAGTGGTGCGAAGAAGAGTGGGTCTATCAATGCCACCGGCTGCGCTCCCATGCATATCACATCGCGTACAATACCGCCTATACCTGTAGCAGCACCGCCATAGGGCTCTATTGTCGATGGATGATTGTGGCTCTCGAACGCCACGACATATGCAAACTCACCATCAAGAGCTACAACACCCGCATCCTCTTCTATAACATCTATGCATTGTGGCGCCTTTATACCAAATATGAACCGTTTGAGGACTGGTTTTGAACTCTTATAGCAGCAGTGTTCCGACCACGCCTGCGCTATACTCTGCAATTCCACATCCGTAGGCTCACGATCTATCGATTTGAAATAGTTCTGTATCTTCTTCATCTCCTCTAAATTGAGTGCGAGCCCCATAATCGTGCTTATACGTACAAGCTCTTCATCTTTCGCACCTCTCAGCTCGATTCTATCCACCATCTTCACCCACCTGCTGCTTCATCTAAAAAGATTAAAAGCAAAAACAAGTATTTAATCTGCAGAGCTGTTTAAAATAAATGTTGAATGTGATGGAGATCGAAACGCTGGTTCAGAACGAGTATGCTCGTTTCGCAATCATCATTGTATGCTCACTTGTACTTACAAAACTGATACATATCATCCTCGTCAAATACCTGCAGGGGCTGGCTGCACGCACGAAGACCGATATCGATGATCTGATATTAAAGCATGCAACAGCACCGATATGCAGTTCGGTCATCCTCATTGGCACCTACCTCGCATTGATCTCCCTATCTGTTCTAACGCCATATAAGAGCTACATACATGGTGCTTACTTCGTAATAATCGTTGTTATTGCGGCATTCTCCACATCGAAGCTGCTCAGTGTACTTATAGGGCGCTGGCTGCGGGTACAGAAGAGATTTGAGAAGATGCCAAAGCTTGTAAGTAACATAGTGGCAGGTGTCATTTATCTGATTGCGTTCCTCATGCTTCTGAAACAGTTCAATATAGACATAAGCCCGCTGCTTGTATCTTTCGGGCTCGGTGGGCTTGCAATTGGTCTGGCGCTTCAGAGTACACTTGCGAATTTCTTCGCCGGACTGCATATACTGACCGATCGCCCGATAAATGTTGGTGATTATATAGAAATAGAAGGTGGTCTGGCGGGTTACGTGGAAGACATCGGCTGGCGATCCACGAGAATAAGAACGTTGCCAAATACGTATGTTGTGGTGCCGAATGCAAAGCTCGCGGACAGTGTGATAGTGAACAACTCCAAGCCGGTGCTGGAAATGGCTGCGGTGGTTCAATGTGGTGTGGCATACGAATCCGATCTGGACAAGGTGGAACGGGTGACGATAGAGGTGGCGAAGCAGATACAGAAGACGGTGCCCGGTGCGGTAAAGACTTTTGAGCCGTTTATACGATACCACACCTTTGGTGACTCGAACATTAATTTCTCGATTATTCTGCGTGTCAATGAGCCAGTAGCCAAATACCTCGTCATGCATGAGTTCATAAAGGCGTTGAAGAAACGCTATGACGAAGAGGGTATAGAGATCTCATGGCCAGTAAGGAAAGTGTATTACCGGAAATAACGCGGATAATAGAGATATTGAAAGAGCGGTATCTGAGTGATAGTTCGTTGTTGATGTCGCCCACAACGAAGGGCGATCCGTTCCTCACACTCATCGCCTGTCTGTTGAGCCTGAGAACGCGGGACGAAGTGACGGCGAAAGCGGCAGAACGGCTATTTCAGCTGGCGAAAACGCCCGAATCGATGCTGAAACTGAGCAAATCGGACATAGAATCAGCAATTTATCCGGTTGGGTTCTATCACAGGAAGGCACAGCAGATACTCGATATCTGCGCCGTGCTCGTTGAGAAGTATAACTCCCGGGTGCCAGACGATCTGGACGAGCTCCTGAAGCTCCGGGGTGTGGGTCGTAAGACCGCGAATATAGTGATCACGTTGGGCTATAATAAACCTGGCATCGCCGTTGATACTCATGTACATCGTATATCCAACCGAATGGGCATTGTCACAACGAAGAATCCACGAGAGACCGAGTTTGCATTGAGGAAGATACTACCAGAAGAGCACTGGAAGATATTTAACGAACTGCTTGTGCTGCATGGCAGGAGTATATGCACACCTCTCAGCCCCAGGTGCAGTATCTGCCCGGTTTATCAGTACTGCAGACGTGTGGGTGTCACCCGTTCACGTTAGGTGTAGGTAACAATCGCCCGTGGAAAAAATTCCTTTACGGTTATCAGCGCTTTACCCTCTGTGATTATATTATACACGCGCCACAGAAACGGTGCAGTGCACCCTAACAGCGTCTCTAATTGCCGATCTTGTTCTAAATAGCCCACATCCAGTATCTCACGCCGCGCTTCTATCCGATACTTCTGCATTATCCTGCCTATCGGTATGTCTGCTCGCATCAGATCGGTCTTGAATTCAGGTTTCAGTCTCGACAGTGGTGTGTATGACCTCGCATAAATCAGTGGTCTTCTGTCATTCTTCCTGACGATCAGGATATCCCGCTCATTCGTTGCCTCGCCAGCATCCACATCGAGCAACTCCGCCGCTTCTTCCGGGCATGGTACCACCGACTGGCGGATTGTGGTAAGCGCGACCTCATGACATACAATAAGCTCAAGCAGCGCCGTCATGGATCCATCATGACCCAGAAGTATCCTGTGCAGTGGCGATAACCCATAACGCCTGCTGAGTAGCCATATCTTCTCCTCGGTATTATGTGGTTCCATCCTGTGCCCAACCAATTAAATCTGCCCAATACGCCCCCGGTGCAGTGACGATACGTGCTCCCGGAACCATAGTGGCTCTTCCGGTGGCGAACTCGTATTCAACATCTCTTTCCACAGGTTATCTGTCAGTCTCTGCTCCATTGGCTGTTTGAACTCGTAATAGCTGAACACCGGTCCAGCACCCACGATTATCCTGCCGTCCGGTAGCCTGTACGCAACCATGAGCAGGTTCACGTAGCCCACACCTTCTTCCAGAACCATATCCGTGTTGGCATCGGTATGCACATCAGCAACGAGTGTGGTCTCTTTTTCGGTACTGCACACGCCCGCGACTATAGAATCCAGCTCCTCACCAATGTTTAATAGGAATTGATAATCTTTTGCTGTCAATTCTTCGTTCTTCAGCTCCTTCACTGATATGTTTATTAATTGTGATAGAGCGCATTCCAAACTTCGCAGTCGCGCCCGTTCTGTTTCATTCAGAACACCGAGATTCGACAGCCCGTTTTCGGTCATCTGCGTCAGTGCCAGCAAACGTGCGTAAAATTCTGGTACCGGCTCCACATAATTCTCATGCACGGGCAGCACGCTCTTAAGAACGGGTGTGTAACTCTGCTTGGCATAAAGTATCGTATCGTGGCGTAATTCAGTCCATGAAGCGAGAGAAGTATGCAACTCCTTATCCTGCCACGCTTCGGTCTGCATGAACGTCGGATAACCCTCTCCCCACTCCTTTAACAGCGGTTTCAATGTGTAAAGCCAGCTCCAGTACAGGTTACGATTCCAGTCAGTGATGTCAAACGTGTCGAATTGTGATTTGAGCATATCCAGTTGCATGTCGTAACTCGTGTCATTAGACATGTATTCGGTATCACCCTCCTCTCTCAATATATCCTCCGCTCTCTCGGAGCCGAGAACAGCCATAACGTCCAGTCCGCGTGGAAAACATCTCGCGGGACCTAAATCGGTGTCACACATAGTAAACGGTGAGTCGTTACCCGCGTATAACCCTACCGCGGGCGATACCAGTTGCTGGAATATGTAAGAGTCCGGTACAAAGCGTTGTCCCATGAATCGCATCCCTTTTGTACTGGACAGACATTTGTACAATTTCGCACGGGTCACCGGTGGATAAACGACACAAACACCACTACCGCCGTAGATCTCCGGATTCCTCATCTTCGCGAGCTCCGCTTTCAACATCAGCAGATCGGTATCTTCACTCAGATGGCTCAAATTGTAACTGCCGCCAAAGACGTTTATTAATGCGCTTTCGTACTCGTAAGGGGTTAAATCATCCGCTTCACCAACAAAGAACGAGGTGACCGCATAAATTCGTCCCCATATCGTGCCTGCCGTTTCGTTACCGATTTTCACAACCGGCAGTTCCGATGCTATTAAAGCTGCCTGTATCGTGGATATGTTCGCATCGCGTTCGCTGATCAGTGCTTCACCGCCGTCACAGCCTTTAAGCAGAAACGCCATTCTGCCGTACCACATCATCGCCTTGAAATACCGTCTCAGTTTCTCATTTTGGGTGTAGTGCCCTCTTGGCACATATTGCGAATAGTCCTCACAGTAACAGCATGGCTCTAAGCACGAACAACTGGTATTGGTATTGAATATCGCGCCTGGTGCGATACCTCCGTGCTTCTTTATGTTTATTAGCTCCGTCTCAACTTCATCTTTTACGTAATCGGGTATCGAGAAATTGATTTCTTTGAGCTCTTCATCGCCATTATAGCCTTCGGTTGGTGTTTGCAACAGACTCAGAGCAACGGAGAAATAAGCGACATTTCTCCTCGCTGCTTCTCTCAGATCGGGCTCTTCAAAGCTGTTATAGTCCTGCACGGAACGTTCAAACATAGCTTCACTCATATCAACGAGCTCGTCATAGAACTCCCGTTCTTCTATACTTTGGAGTAACTCGTTGAACTGGACATGATAGAGATGGAGCATCGTATCTGAAGTGATAAATATGGGAATATTGTGCGTAATCAAGTACTCGTACGGTGCGGTAAACCCGTTCCACACGTTGCCACAGTCTAAAATCAGCATCCCTTCGTTCTGTAGCTGTTCTTTCTCACCATCCGTGAGGTTGAACGTATTGATTATGGCATCGAAATTAGAAATATCGTCCGGGTTCAGTGGCAGGTGGTAATGAGGCACACGGGGTTCTACCGATATGTTAGAGCACCTGTAAAGTGCGGTGAATGTCAGTTTAGGGCTTTCGAGCCGCTTTTCCTGCTGCTCCTGTCTGCTAATCAGCCTTATCGCGGGTATCCAATCTTTATGGACTCGTCCGTTGACATCAATGAACTCAGAGCAGTTTATTGTTCCGTTTGCGGTTTCACAGGTGCTGTTGTGATGTATCTGCGGGTACGAGCCCGTTAATATCTTGTAGTAGTAGGTATGGTTAGCATACATCGTGAAAGGCTCGAACGATATATAAAGGCTGTTATATCCCGTCCAGGAACCCTCGCGTATCAGATCAGTTCTATTCGAATCGTAATAAATCGCAACGTATTCGGCATGCCCGCCGGTACCCGGACAGGGATACACATATATACCTGCCACGTTATGCAGAGTTGTAAACGGTGTTATCGTTCCGTAATGTGTACCTGCGATGGAGGGATACGGATCAGACGATTCACCAGTGTCAAACAGGTACCGTGTAGCGGCGGGTTTATCATACAATACCGTCAAACGCACATTATCGCGGTATGTCCCGGCTCTTGTACTGGTCGGCGTGGGATTAATATCCGTCGACCTCACTATAGCAGCGTAACCGCCGGGTGTTGAGGCTGTTTCGACGAGAAAAGCCATATACATCAGGAGTAATGTTAACGATATTACAACTTTCAGTTTATCAGATAGACGATAACCCCCGCTCTTTATCATTGTTGCAGATATATACAGTTTCACAACCGAGGATAAAAAACTATTGGTCGCTTCTAACTGTTTTCGATACGGGATGAATGAATAGAAAAAACTTTTAGACCAGCGAATAGTATATTCGATGAAGGTCCATTTCACGTTGAACGAGACTTCAGTCGGAATTACTGCAGATGAGACCCGGTACATAGAGATAGCGAAGGCGAGTATAAGAAAGCACAGGAAGGAACTGGAACGGTTCGTACGGTGGCATCCCTTCTTCCTCGTTACCCTTGAGCCCTATGATGTGGAGGACGATAAGGAAGTACCCGAGGTTGCACGACGTATGATGAAATCAGCATCTCTATTCGGTGTAGGACCCATGTCTGCGGTTGCTGGTACATTAGCAGAACTGGCTGTGGAAGCTATGCGGGATGCTGGCGCCACGTATGCAATGGTGGATAACGGAGGCGATGTGGCACTGATAAATGACCGGGAGATACTGGTAGGCATATACGCGGGCGATAGCCCCTTCTCCAACCGCATAGCACTCAGGATCGAGCCTTCTTCTGCAATTATCGGTATATGCACATCTTCAGGTACCGTCGGACATTCTATAAGTTTCGGTAATGGCGATGCGGCGACCGTTATAGGCGATAGCGCATCGGTATCAGATGCTGCGGCAACCGCACTCGGCAATCACATCACCGGTAAGAATAGTATACACAACGCTTTTCACAGCATCAGCCACGTAAAAGCCGTGAGAGGCGCTCTGATCATATACCGGGATATACTCGCGACATGGGGTGATGTACCACCGATAGTGCACCTGTGATCCGGACGGGCGTATTTACGTTTAGTTTAGTTTAGTTTAAGTGCCCATCCTCACGGGATAGGCTATACCTTTAAGAGTCGCGATAGCAGATAGTGCAGCAAGATGACTCGTCCGTGGGTTAGACGGTGAAGGTACGTTCTCCACCCGCACGAACATTCTACCGAATTCGCCCGTCACTTCTATCTCATGCACGTTCTCGGTTGCTGTGGGGTCCGCTACGATTTTCACCCTCGTGGCTTCCGGACCGATGCCGGCGATACTCAACGATGCTGCCACATTTACATTCTCAGGAAAATGCTTCACCGCCTGCTTCGCCATTCCAACAAAGAGAACCTGCTCCCTGTCGATGGTGGATAGATCCATGCCCTGCTCTTTTACGTATGTATTGCCAACAAAACCCTGTGGTGGCTTCCTCGTCGTTAATTCCACGGTATGTATACCGCCAATCGCGCCAGATTTCAAACCGTCTATACCGGCAATCGCACCTGATGGTATGTATACCTTACACTTATTCCGCCGGGCTATACGCACGATCTCATCGAATAGACCTTCATAGCAGATCAAGGCGCCAACGCTCAGGATCATCACATCCTTACCGGCATTAAGAGCCGGAATCACGAACTCTCGTACCGCTTCCTGCGAGGCGCACTCTATCAGCAGGTCCACATTAGCGAGTATCGCTGCGAGGTCTTCGCTGTCCGACCTCGTTATCGGGGGTTTCTTACTCAACTTTGTAACCAAAGCATCTATACGCTCAGGGTGGTTGTCGATCAGTATTTTCAGCTCCATATCCAGCTCTTCTTCCCGATCTATCGCATTACATATCTCCGACCCTATTGCTCCACAACCGACAACACCCACTCTCAAGACCATCGCTTTTCATTAAGATTCTTAATCTTATAAGTAAAGATATTCTTGCGAGCAGATGCTGTTGAAAGAGATAGAGGCGTTTCTGGAGGAGGATATAGGGCATGACGATTACGAGGAGATAGTACCCGCTGTGGAATGCGAAGCCGAAGTGAGAGTGAAAGAGGATGGTGTGCTTGCAGGACTGACCGAAGTGGAACAGATATTCAGTTATCTTGGTGTTCGTTTCGATACGGATTTTGAGGACGGCTCGCGTGTAAAAAGCGAGGATGTTGTGCTGCGAGTACGTGGTGCTGGTGTGAGGATACTGAAGGCAGAACGGCTGGTACTCAATTTCATCGGCAGGATGAGCGGTATCGCCACGCTGACCGATATATTCGTGCGAGAGGCGAGACGTGCCAACGCGAGTATACGGGTAGCAGGTACGCGTAAGACAACACCCGGCTTCAGAAAGTACGAGAAGAAGGCGATAGCCATTGGCGGTGGCGACCCGCACCGATTCGGGCTTTATGAAGCGGTGATAATAAAGGACAACCATATAAAGCTCATGGGGCTGGAAGAAGCGATAAGAAGGGCGAAAGACAGGGTCAGTTTTACGCGTAAGATAGAAGTGGAGGTTGAGAGTGTAGAAGATGCTTTGAAAGCAGCGGAACTCGGCGTTGATATCATAATGTTCGATAACATGTCGGTCCCGGCGGTGAAGGAGGGAGTGCAACTGCTTGAAGAGCGTGGTCTCCGTTCAGGCTTGATTTTAGAGGCTTCGGGTGAAATAAAGCTTGATAACATACGTGAATTCGCAGCTACTGGTGTTGATGTTGTATCTTCGGGTATGCTCACATATGGTGCGAAATGGCTTGGCTTCTCGCTTAATGTTCTATGAATACTGGAATAACCGCCAATCGTATGTTTTCTGGCCGGGGTAGAGACTGACCGGGTTCTGCAGATATGCCCGTGGGGAAGCCCGTACCGCAGATAACCGACCATACCGAAGAGGATGACGTATATTTTAATACGAGCACTTGTTATTAGTTAGATATATGCGTAATGGCAGAACGAGTAATTTGTTGAGCTTCAATTTGAGCTTCAATTTAATCGGGATATTAATGGATGATAAAGGATAAGAATGAGAATAGGCGTTTATGTATGCCATTGTGGCACGAATATAGCAGCTACGGTGGATGCCGCGGAAGTAGCACGATTTGCGAATAGCCTGCCGGGTGTTGTGGTTGCACGTGACTACATGTACATGTGCTCGGATCCGGGTCAGGAGTTGATAAAGAGCGATATCCGTAATGAGAAACTCGATCGTGTGGTTGTTGCTTCATGTTCGCCGCGAATGCACGAGCCAACATTCAGGAAAGCGTGTGAAGATGCCGGTCTGAACGGGTATTGCATGGTGATGGCGAACATAAGAGAGCACTGCAGCTGGATCCATACGGATAAAGCGCGAGCAACGGAGAAGGCAAAGGAGCTGGTTGCGAGTGCAGTAGCAAAAGCGGCGTTATTGCAGCCGCTGGAACCGATGCGTGCGGGTGTGATACCGTCGGCACTGGTGATAGGCGCCGGGATCGCGGGTATCCAGGCGGCACTGGACATTGCAGATGCGGGTTTTCCGGTCTATCTGGTAGAACGTGAACCATCCATAGGTGGGCACATGGCACAGCTTGATAAGACGTTCCCTACACTTGACTGTTCCGCCTGCGTGCTCACGCCGAAGATGGTGGACGCTGCACGACATCCTAACATCAGGCTGATCACTTATGCGAATGTGGAGAGTGTGGACGGCTATGTTGGTAATTTCAAAGTGCGGGTGAGGAAGAAGCCACGCTATATCGACGAGGTGAAATGTACGGGCTGCGGTGAATGTGCGAAGGTATGCCCTGTGCAGGGACTGGTTCCAAACTATTTTGATCTGGGACTATCGAAGAGGGGTGCTCTGTACATACCGTTCCCACAGGCTGTGCCACTGGTCTATACAATAGACAAGATAGAAGGTACGCCACCATGTCGACTGAGCTGTCCGGCGGGTGTGAATGTGCAGGGTTACGTGGCATTGATTTCGCAGGGCAGATACCGTGACGCAGTTGATCTGATACGGGAGACGAATCCGTTACCTGCGGTCTGCGGGCACGTATGCACGCATCCATGTGAATCGGCATGTAATCGCGGGGTGATTGATGAACCGGTCGCGATAATGGCGTTGAAAAGATTCGCAACCGAGATGATAGATTATGATGATACGGAAGTTACAGAGACGGAGGAGCGTGAGGGTAAGATCGCCATTATCGGCTCTGGTCCTGCAGGACTTACAGCGGCATATTATCTCGCGAAGGCGGGCTATAAAGTGCACATATTCGAGAAACTACCGGTGCCGGGCGGTATGCTCGCTGCGGGTATACCTCATTACAGACTGCCCCGTAATGTGCTATGGAAAGAGATCGAATATATCAAGCGTGTGTGTGGTGACAGACTGAAGATAGAGACCGGTATAGAGATAGACAGGAGCAAGTTCGAACGTATAAGAGAGGATTATGACGCGATTTGTATCTCGGTGGGTGCAGACAGGAGCCGGAAGCTGGGTATAGAGGGCGAGGAACTTAAAGGTGTGGTTCGTGGCGTTGAGTTCTTGCGTGAATTGAACTTGAAACTGGACAGAACGGCGGATCTCAGCCAGATTAAGGCTGAGCTGGGTATAGGACAGAGAGTGGCAGTGATAGGGGGTGGTGATGTTGCAGTGGATGCGGCAAGATGCGCGTTACGGCTGGGTGCGGAGGTGACAATTGTATACAGGCGAACGCGTGAAGAGATGCCGGCACGTGAGGCTGAGTTACAGGAAGCGGAAGAGGAGGGTGTGCAATATTTATATCTGGCTGCTCCGGGCAGGATAATCGGTAACGAGCGAGTTGAAGCGCTGGAATGCATACGTATGAAACTCGCCGAACCCGACGAGTCGGGTAGAAGGAGACCTGTACCGGTTGAAGGCTCGGAATTCAATCTGGATGTGGATACCGTTATAGTGGCGATAGGGCAGCAATCGGGATTAGAATTCCTGGAGGGGTCCGATATACTCACCGATGAGGGTGGTCTCAAGACTGATTATTACGGTCATACCGATGTAGAGGGCGTATTCGCGTGTGGTGATGCAGTAACCGGTCCCGCAACGGTGATAGACGCGATAGCGGGCGGTAGAAGAGTTGCTGAAGCTATCGATCGCTATTTGCGGGGATTACCGGTATGCGAGGATGCAGGGGTGCAGGAGAAGGAGATAGGGATAGAAGAAGTGAAGGAACGGTTGAAAGATGCGTTTCCAACCGAAGAGGAAAAGCGTAAGCAGCAGAAGAAGCTACCGCCAGAAACGCGGAGACATTGTTTTGATGAGGTCATACTCGGCTTTAATACCGAAGAGGCGATAAGTGAAGCGAACAGATGCCTGAGATGTGGTATATGTGCCGACTGTCGGCTCTGTGAGCGAGCGTGTGATGCCGATGCGATAATGCACGATATGACCGAGGAGCTGATGGAGATCGATGTGGGTGCGATCGTTATAGCCACGGGCTATGATCTATTCAATCCCGATCTTGAGCCGAATTATGGTTATGAATACGATGAAGTGATAACAGCACTTGAATTCGAGCGGCTGTGCAACGCTTCCGGTCCCACCGCAGGTAAGATAGAGATAAATGGCAAAGAGCCAAAAGAGGTGGTTTTTATATCTTGTGTGGGGTCGCGTGAGAAGTCCGGTGGTAGGGGTAACGAATACTGTTCACGTGTTTGCTGCATGTACATAGCGAAGCAGGCGCATCTGGTGAAGGAGCATATACCGGATGCGCATGTAACTGTCTTCTATACAGATGTACGTGCGTTTGGTAAGGGCTTTGAGGAGTTCTACCAGCGTGTGAAGGATGAGGGCGTGGAGTACATAAGACGAGAATTGACGGACGAGATAAGGGTGGAGAAGGATGAAAATGGCAAATTGAAAGTAAAAACGACAAGTAACGGTCGCTGTGTGGAGAAGGAGGCAGATTTAGTGGTACTTGCAACGGGCATTGTTCCGCGAAGTGACACACTTGATCTCGCAAAGCAGTTAAAGGTGACACAGAGTGCGGACGGGTTCTTCATGGAGGCACATCCGAAACTCCGACCCATGGATACCCTTACCGATGGCATATTCCTCGCAGGGTGCGCTCAGTCACCGAAGGACATACCGGATAGCGTAGCCCAGGCTTCTGCTGCTGCATCACGTGCATGTGACATTCTATCAAGCGAGTACGTAGAGGTAGAGCCGATAGTGGTGGAAGTGGACGAAGAAGCATGTATCGGCTGTGGCGCGTGTGAAGCTGTATGCCCGTTTGGTGCGATAGAGTTGAAAGAAGTGGGGAAACCTCTGGAGGAGCTTGTACTTGTGACCCGGAAATCGTACGTGAATCCGGTACTCTGCAAGGGCTGTGGCGCATGTATCGCCGAGTGCCCCGTAGATGCGATGACTCAGAAACATTTCTCATCGCCACAGATAGAAGCTATGATTAAGGCGTTAGGATGTGTGACTGCGGAGACAGAGAGATGAGGCATAAGATATCGGTTGTTATACCCACGTATAATGAGGAGGATTATATCGGACGGTGCCTGAATAGCCTTATGAACCAGACACTCGACCGGCGTGAGTATGAGATCGTGGTTGTGGATGGTGGTAGCACCGATAGAACTGTGGAAATAGCACGTAAATACGCGGATAGCGTCATTATGCAGCACAGTAATGGCGTTGGTGGTGCGAGGAATGACGGCGTGGCGGTATCGAATGGTGAGATAGTGGCAATGACCGATGCAGATATAATATTGCCCAATAACTGGCTTGAGCGTATCTATGCCGATTTTCGGGAAGCGGGTGTGGTTGCGGTTTATGGACCCATCGTCCCGATCGAGTCGCGGTTCAAATACCGGTTTCTTATCGGATTGTTCAATAAACTTGCCAATATAGCCGCCCGTCTCAAGATATTCTATGCCACCCTCGGCTCCAATACGGCGATAAGAAGCGATATTTTTCAGCGTATCGGCGGGTACACAGACATGTCCGCGGGTGACGATTATGAGATAGCCCGGAGGTTAAGGGATGTGGGTATTATAAGGTATGATCCCGAACTTTATGTCTGGTTCTCTATGCGGCGGATGGAGAAATACGGGGTAATACGAGCATTGTACATCTGGTTTATGAATCTGCTGGCATCGAAACGAGGAACCACGGCAAAGGTGAACTACACACGACAGATCTACAAGTGAACTATCGTCTGCCCGCCCGGACAGGAAACGCCACACACAAAAAAAGGGTCATATGACACTTCAATTAACAACCGAAGAGCAAAAGTGCAAATTGCGAGAGTATTTAGAGAGGATGGGCTTTTCATTTGAAACACGCCCATATCAGGTTTTTCTGGCAAGGGGCGATAACGTTGTCGTTAACCTCTATAATAGCGGTAAAGTCGTTTTCGGTGGAAGCAATAAAGATAAGATTCGAGAGATAGAGGAGTTCCTGTTATCAATAGGTTCTAAAGCGGTAAGGAAAAAAGCGGAGGAATATCCACCCATAAATGTGTCAGGCACCAGAATAGGCACGGATGAGGCAGGAAAGGGGGATTACTTTGGTCCTCTTGTGATCGCGGGTGTATTGATCACGGAAGATACGGAAAAGGAACTAACCAGGATGGGCATCCGCGATTCTAAAACGCTCAGTGAGACAACAATTTCTAATTTGGCTTTTAAAATCAGACGGGTTCTAAGCAAAGATGAATATGAGGTGCTCTGGATAAGTCCACTAAAATACAATATTCTATACAAAAAATTGGGCAACATGAATAGGATCCTGGGCTGGGGGCATGCAAGAGCGATAGAGAACCTATTGAGCGGCGGGAAGGACTGCAAAGTGGCGATCGCCGATCAGTTCGGAGACACGGGTTACATTGAAGCCGCCTTAATGCGAAGAGGAAGAACAATCGAGCTGATTCAAGTGCCAAAAGCTGAACGGGATTTAGCTGTTGCCACAGCATCTATATTAGCACGAGATAAGTTCGTTCATAAATTGAGGGAGATGGGCGAAAGTTATAGTACGGTATTCCCAAAAGGGGCTTCAACTATGGTGGTAGAGTTTGGAAAGCGATTCGTGAAAGATTACGGTGTAGATGCGCTTTTAAATGTCGCCAAGATCCATTTTTCGATTACAGAAGAGATCACCGGTGGGTTAGTACCTCAAATCGGAGAAGACAAAATTTAATTTATAGCGCGGGATGAATTTTAACTGATGTTGATACAACACGACCAGAGATTTAGTGGCTGCCGGATATCAAAGAGCCATGCAGAGCGCGCGAGGGACTACGAAGCCTATATCGAGCTGTGTGAAGTGGTCCAGGAGATGGCGAGTGCTGTGGATGCGATAATTGTGGAGGGTGTGCACGACCGGGACGCGCTGGAAGAACTTGGTGTTACAACAAACATAGAGGTATATTCGGTTGGGTTCAACTATGCGAGTTTCGTGGAGCATCTCATGGAACGATACAGACGGGTCACGATACTTACCGATTATGATCGTGCAGGTAAGAGTCTGAACAGACGATTGACCGCGCGACTGGAACGGGAGGGTGTGAAAGTGGATCGTTACTACCGGGACAAGATAGGCAGGATACTGGGCTTTCGTGGGATTCGAACTATAGAAGCCATTACATCACTGACCCGAAGGTTTTAACCTCTCCAGCATCGACTTCAATTCGCTGACACTGAACTGTCCGGGAGCCACAGCACCCCGATCTTCTTCTATGAATCCGTATGTCAGAACCGACCCGTATAAAGGTGCTATTACACGCAGATGCCGTCCCCAGTCGCCCATTCCAATAGTAATCAGAGCTCGACCCTCACGCGATATCTGTTCCGTTATCTGGATTAGATTCAGGCAATCAACCCGGTTCATGGGTGTTACTGCAACCTTTGCTATGCTGCCACCCACGCTGTACATGGCTTCTACGATCTCCAGTATCTCATCTGGAGCGGGCATACCGCTAAAATCGTGCAACGAGATGATGACCGGGATGTCCACCCGCTTCGCTGTCTCTATCACATCCTTCTTACTTTCTGCTATAAATTCGATATCAACCGCATCTACCAGCCCGGTTGCAATGATAGTTCGAAGCATCTCGATTCGCTCGTACTCGGTGCCCGTAAAAGAACCACCTTCGTCTCTGCATCTGTTGGTAAGAATTACGGGCATATTACAGCCTTCGAGGAACGATTTTATATCCGCCTCGCGTCGTTCTTCCGCATTTAGAAGATCCAGCCTCAATTCTATTATGTCTGCCCCATCTGCTTTTGCACGCGTCACAGCGTCGCCCGATAATCGCGTCAGCACCGCAGCTATAACGGGTGCACGTCCTAACTCAACATCGCCTATGCTCTTATTATAGCGCATCTATAAATTAAATAGAATAAATCACCTTATTGTATTAAAGTTGCCGGGGTGTGGTAGAGGTATCCCTTGGGACTGTGGATCCCAAGACCTGGGTTCGAATCCCAGCTCCGGCCCTGTTGCTTATCTTTACCAGTAGCTCTTCAATGTGTATCATACTATTAAAAGCCTCGCATAGCCTGTGATCGGTATCTCCCATATACCGCAGGATATTCGCCAGGCGTCTCTCGCCTAACCCGGTCCTCAATATCGCATCGTGCAGCTCTACCACAATATCCTTACCACTCATCTTTTCCGCACGTATCAATTCTTTCAGATCGGCTCGCAGTTTATCATACTGCCCTGAAGATGCGGTTTTTATAAGCTCAATGACCTTATTGCGCCTGTTCATTGCCGCTTTCACCACGGTCACAACCTCTTTGCCACCGATCCGGCGTGATAATGTCGATGCTGCTTCCATTATGTTTATTGCGGTACCTGCATCACCGGCGGCATAGCGCTTCAGCATCGCCAGACCTGCACCTGTGAGTTCAATACCTTCCTGCGCAGCTATTTTCTTCAGCAACCTGTCCAAAGCTCCGGTCTTCTCCAGCGGCATAAAATGAAGGTTCAGACACCGGGACCTTATAGCGGGTATTATGGCTGCCGGTTTCGTGGTTATGTATATGAACCTGCTTGTACGATTGCTCCGTTCCATAACCCGTCTCAGCGCCTGCTGTAAATCCACCGGCAGCCAGTCCGCATCACAGAACACAAGCAGCTTGAACCTTGCGTTTATTGGTGCCAATGCCGCATATTCACGCATCATATCCTTAAATATCAACATCGCCGATTTGTTTTCATCGTAATATCTATTGAACAATTTATCTTCTCGTAACCACTTCTTCCGCTGCTCGATGAAGTCGCTACATTCCACACGGATCAGGTTCTCATCGCAGGAGCCATAAAGCTCGTTAGCTAATGCCAGTACAGAGGAGGTCTTTCCAGCACCCCGGGGACCCCATAGCAATAAATTTGGCAGATCTTTATGTTCTGCAAAACTCCTTAACAGGTCTACCAGTGCATCTTGTCCTTCTATATCGTCCAGCCTCTTCGGTCGGTATTTCTCAATCCACATTCAACCACTCTTCAACCCCAATTTCACACGCTTAACTTTCAAATCGAGCGTATCAGGATCAAGATGGACTGAAAGTGCATCGGGTGCAAAATGTAGCGTACTCATACCGCCAAATAACTTCAGTAGCTCAATCATCTGAAAAGCCCGTACGAAGAGATCTAAAACCGGTGATACGTCGTAAGCAGGGAACTCGAGCTCATCGAAAGGTATTCCGTCTGGCAGTACCGTTGTTATCACCGGATAAGTGATGAAAGGTATCCCGAGCTCAGACGCTGCTTTCGCAGCTTCACTCTGCTCCCTGTAGCCGTAACCTCCGATCACCACATCGGTACCTTTAAGCAGCTGTTTGAACCCGACGTTCGTACTCGCGGGTATCTCACGGACCTCATTCAATCTATAGCCCCTCAGTAATTCTGGCATCAATCCTCTGTCCATCACGCCTGCACGCACCAGGCTCAGGTCCACATCTGCCATTTATGTTAGTTCTTTAATACTTATAGCGACATAAAAGTTCTATTATGCCGGGTAATTCCTTCGGGCATCTGTTCAGGGTGACGACATGGGGCGAATCGCACGGTAAAGCCCTGGGCGTTGTTGTAGATGGCTGTCCCGCCGGTATAAGCCTATCAGTGGCGGATATACAGCACGAACTGGACAGGAGAAAGCCTGGTACGAGCGTAATAACGAGTGAGCGCAAGGAGCCCGACGAGGTGATGATATTGTCGGGAGTGTTTGAGGGTAAAACGACAGGAACACCAATATCCATGCTCGTATGGAACCGGGATGTCGATTCCAGACCATACGAAGCGATGAAACATATCGCGAGACCGGGACAGGCTGATTACACATATCAGATGAAATATGGACTGCGTGATTATCGTGGTGGCGGGCGTGCATCAGGCAGAGAGACACTTGCACGGGTTGCTGCGGGTGCGATTGCCAGGAAGATACTTGCAAGTCGTAACATAGAGATTGTGGGGCATGTAGTGGAGATAGGCGGTATAAAAGCCAGGCATGTACCGCCGGGTGAGATAAAGAAGAATGTGGATACGAACGAAGTCAGATGTGCGGATCCCGACGCTGCGGTACAGATGCAGGAATTGATAAAAACGGTGAAACGCGAGGGTGACAGTGTGGGTGGTGTGGTGGAAGTGATAGTAACAGGAGTACCACCAGGTCTGGGAGAGCCCGTCTTCGATAAACTCGATGCCGAATTGGCGAAGGCACTTATGAGTATAGGTGCGGTGAAGGGCGTAGAGATAGGCAAAGGGTTCAGAGTGGCGGGGATGCGTGGCAGTGATATGAACGACGAATTTTATATAGATGCGGGACGCATAAAAGCGAGGACGAATAACGCTGGCGGGATACTCGGTGGCATCTCAACGGGCGAGCCGATCATATGCAGGTTGGCAGTGAAGCCCACTTCGTCCATATCAAAGCCACAGCGTAGCGTGGATATGAACCGCATGGAGGAGGTTGAATTGCGGATACAAGGCAGACATGACCCCTGTATATGCCCCAGAATCGTACCGGTAGCAGAAGCTATGGTCGCTATTGTGATTCTGGACTATATGATGATTGCCATGAGCTATAAGATGTTATAAGAGTTTACCGAAGGTTTTTTATTACGATCCTTCTTGAGAATGGATAGGACATATGAAAAACATTTATCTGAAGGGTATCGGGGTGAACGTGATCTTACTGGGCATTGTCAGCTTCCTGAACGATTTGAGCAGCGAGATGATTATTCCCATTCTTCCGATGTTCATCTCCGTGCTGGGCGGTACGCTCTTCGTTATGGGCGTTATAGGGGGTTTACAGGACAGTATATCAAGTATCTTAAAGGTTATATCCGGTTACTGGTCAGATAGAATTGGCAGGAGGAAGATATTCGTAACTTCGGGCTATCTCACCTCCGCGTTTTTCAAATTGCTGCTCTCATGTTCTTACCTGTGGCAGCATGTACTGCTATTTGCCAGTTTTGAACGCGTGGGAAAAGGGCTGAGAACCGCGCCGCGAGATGCGATTATCGCCGATTCCATGCCAGAAGCGCATGGAAAGGGTTTTGGGATACATCGGGCACTCGATACCGCGGGTGCGATCATAGGTTCGTTGACGGTTCTGATCCTGCTTTTGCTCTCTGCGTTCCACCTTGAAGAGAGAGCAGAGCAAGTTTCATTCTATCAGTTCATCATATTCATCGCGGCTATAATCGCTTTCGGCTCGGTTTTACCGCTGTACTTCGTAAAAGAGACGGGCAAGCGTCCGAAGGAGGAAGAACGTCTGAGTCTACATATAAGCATCAGCAGACTACCAAAACAGCTTAAAATGTTCATTATGGTGGCTACTTTGTTCGGACTGGCGAATTTCACCAATATGTTCTTCATATTTAGGGCAGAACAGTCGTTCTCTGCCATTATGCCCGTGACGGAATCAATTGTACTTACGCTTGCGTTGTATGTCTTCTACAATATCTTCTATGCGGCGTTTGCCATACCGTTTGGTACGCTCTCTGACAGGATAGGTCGCAGGAAAGTGCTAACAATGGGCTATTTCCTGTTCGCACTGACGTGTTTCGGTTTCGCATTTGCTGATTCGCTCTACGCATTTGCTGTGCTATTCCCGCTTTATGGTATCGTTTATGCTATGGTGGATGGTAACCAGCGTGCATTTGTAGCAGACCTATCCACTGCGGATTTACGAGCCACCGCGCTTGGGACGTTCCATACGATGATCGGCATAATATCGTTACCTGCGAGTATGATCGGGGGCGCTCTGGGCATGATAACGCCTGCGTTGACTTTCATATTTGGTGCATGTGTGAGTTCCGTTGCGGGGTTACTCTTTGTTGCACTTCGGGGTTATTATGAACTGTGATGCAAAGTAGGATAAATTTGTGAGTTTATTCCAAATTCAGGGAACAAGGAGGGCGATGGAGAATCGGAGCAGCAGTGTAAATGCAGTGGTAGGATGTCTTGAGAGAATCGATAAGGAACGGGGGTTCATGCCCGTCAGGAAGCGGGATAGCATTTTCGGGCATCTGTTCACATAATTTTTAGCCCTGTATGTATGGCTACTGCAGGCTCGAAAAAGGGGTTCTCAAAGGTTTATATCCTGACGGATGGATGACGATCGAGAGAGTATTTAAGAGATACCGAGAAAAGTGGCTGAGCTCGATAAACGGTTGGGCATGAATGTATTCCCTGAGGTGAAGAGTTGCGGGTTATAAAAGAATATTCATTATTTATTTTTTTTAATGACCGTAAATCATATATAGCGAGTCTTTGCATATCTTAAACTGTTGAAACCAAAATGAAAAAAAGCGAAGAAGCGATATACAGAATGGTTGATGATGTCAATGGAACTCGTGTAAAGCGATGGTTGATGACTACGATTCTGGTTGGTTCGGTGCTTGTAATGTTTACTGTGGTTGCCAGTGCAGACACGATTTATGTACCACGGGATTACTCAAAAATTCAGTGGGCAGTGGATAATGCTTCCTCTGGCGACACCATCATCGTGCAAGATGGCACGTACACCGAGAATGTGAGAGTGAAGAACAAGCCAAATTTGACAATCCGGTCAGAGAACGGCTCTGCGAATTGCACCATTAAAGCCCTTAGTGATATCACCCACTGCATCGAGGTGTATGGAGATGCAAATCATGTGAACATAACCGGGTTCACTCTAACGGGTGCAAACTTTACGGACTGGGGCAATAAGCCTGCGGGAATAGGTATTAATACCCGGGATCAGCCCGCATCTTGTGACTTCTTAATAATTTCTGACAACATCATAACAGGTAACACCTATGGCATCCTGGCAATAGCTACAAATAACTGCATGTTCATTAATAACACGATCTTTAATAACACTTACGGTATCTCCATAGAGAGCACGAACCGGGGTACCGTAAAAAGTGCGAACAACAACACGCTCATTAATAACTCTGTTT
>JAODGH010000017.1 GCA_025464325.1 Methanosarcinales archaeon
TCCACCGCTTTCCGTACCTGTCACGCCAGCTCCCGTAACCATGCTCTCGGAATTCTCGTGCATAGCCCTTTCGCGGGTTTAGGTCGATATTAAAAGATTGCATAACACAGCATCTTATTCGTATGTAGAGGAGAAATGTTGATACCCTTTTAAAGCGATTTCTTCACGTTTCGTGCCCTTTTTGAGATATATACCCTCCTCCCTGGGCACTACTCTGCCTATGATACTCATATCCACTCGTTCACACAGCTTCTCTATCCCGGTTTTGTCTGCCGCGGCATCAACGGTAAATAGTAGTTCATAATCGCCACCGCAATACAGAGCGAGTGTCTGTGGCACTTCTTTACGTACCGGGATTTTATCTTCATACAGCTCGAATCCCACACCACTACTCCTGCCCAGTTCTGCAAGCGAGAGTGCGAGACCATCACTTATATCCATCATAGAAGTGACAATTCCCGACTCGGCGAGTAATATACCCTCTCTCACACGTGGTGTGGGCTGAAACAGTGCCAGCTTCGCTGCACGTTCTATATCTTCCGTCACCTGAACCTCGCCGTTTAATATCTTCAAGCCCAACGCGGCATTACCCAGTGTACCGGTTACGCCGACCAGGTCACCAACGCGGGCATTTGATCTTCGGATGGGTACACTGCTGGCGAAACCAAAGCACGTACCAGTAAGTACAAGCTCCAGACTCTTTGTGAGGTCACCACCGATAACCGGGAGATCATATGACGCCGCACAGGCTTCTATGCCTGCTACAAGCTCATCAATAACTCTGACCCCGGTATGCTCCGGGATACCCATTGCAATAAGAAAAGCGAACGGGTGGGCGCCCATCGCCGCTATATCGCTCAGGTTCACGGCAACCGCACTCCAACCCATCTGGAACGGTGTGATACCATCCGGGAAGTGCGTAGATTTCTGCACCGTATCGGTGGTGACAACGAGATACCTCTGTTTCACATCCGTCAGATCGATAATTGCACAGTCATCATCACCCGTACCTGCCACTATCGCACGTTTGGCGGTCTTAAACCGCCCGCTCAGGAGCCTTATCAGTCCCAGCTCACCGAGTTCTTCCACTTCCTTAACGCTACCATCCCGCAATTCCATCACATAACATTTATGCACACAGCCCTGTCTAAATGTTTTGTTCGCATTTAAGATAATAACCGTTATCCTGAATGCAATGTTTAAATATAAACGCGACATTGTAAAAGATGAAGATAGTGATGATACCAAAACAGAGGAATATTGCCATACTTATTGCGTGTGTCGGATTAGCTTTGATTTTAGCACTCTCTTTTATGTGTCATATTAACCCGTTCGGCACTGCGGGTGGGATAACGGTTACCGACGACTTCGGCAGGAATGTCACGCTGAATAAGGTGCCGGACAGAATTGTCTCTCTCGCACCTTCGAGTACCGAGATCCTGTTTGCGATTGGTGCTGGTGACAGGGTTGTTGGTGTTACAGAGCAATGTAACTATCCAAAGGATGCGGAGACACGAACCAGGATAGGGGGCGTCGCTTCGGTGAGTATAGAGGAAGTAATAGCCCTGAGACCCGATCTCGTTCTCGGCTGTCGTATGAACGGTAAAGATACGTTCGAGCGATTGCAGGGGCTTGGTATCCCTGTTGTGGGACTGGATGCGCGGAATATTGACGGTGTGTTTGCGGATATAATGCTCGTGGGCAAATTGACGGGTGAAGAGGCTAATGCCTCTGCACTTGTTTCCGATATGAAGAAGCGCATAGATACGATAAAAGCACGAACGGTCAATATAAAACAGCGTCCACGCGTGTTCTACGACATAGGTGATTTCTGGACCGCGGGTGATGGTACATTCCTGAACGAGATGATAGAGATTGCGGGAGGCGATAACATCGCCGCTGATAAGGATGGATATTACCAGATGAGTCTGGAAGAGCTCATAGATAAAAACCCACAGGTCATCATCTGTGATAGCGGGATGGGTGGTATGAGCCCCGCATATGAAGAGATAATGAACGACGACCGACTGAAGATAGTGGACGCGGTGAAGAACAACAGGGTTTATTTGATCGATGGTGATCTGATTGACAGACCGGGACCGAGGATAGTGGATGCTGTGGAGATAATTTATAGTTACCTGAGCGATTTCTTCGATCAGGTATGATACAATTCACCATAAGCTAATATGAACATTTACCACGTAAGCTACACAGAGAAGTTTGCAGGTGAGCGGATGGCGATGCTATCCTTCAGGAACTGTAATTTCTACTGTATCGGCTGTATCAGGGGCAAAGACGAATATGACATCTATGCCGAGGAGAGACGATATATCGACTGGACTTTTGACGGTATTTTACGTGAACTGGCGCGATTAGACCCACACAGGATATATCTCGGTGGATATGAGCCCACGCTCGACCCCGACCTGATAGAAATAATCAGGGAGATAGCAACGAGGTTAGATGCACATATAGTATTAATGACAAACGGAAGTCGATTGAGCAGAGAATACGCGGAAGAACTGAAACGTGCGGGCGTAAATGAGGTTATCATCGGAGTGAAGGCGTTTGATCGTGAGAAGCATATCTATTACACGCGAAGAAGCAATGAGGATGTCCTTAATGGCATAAAGAACATAGCGGAGATAGAAGATGCTTATTTCAGACTGCAGGTGGAGACCTTATTACTACCAGGGATAAATGATCCATCAGATATCGAGAATTTGGCGATATTCATCGCGCAGATAGACCCGTCCATCTCTATGTTCATCGAGCCCTGGATACCGGTACCGGGAGTGGAGTTCCGGGCGCCGGGGAAAGAGGATCTGATTGATGCGGTCTCGAGAGCGATGAAACATCTGTATGTGGTCTCGTACCACCCCCTGTATTCCGAGATAAAGAAGATACGAGAGACCCCGAGACGAGCTAAGTTCGTCGAGATCCTGCCTCGCAATCCCTGATCTTCCACTCTGCCTTTCTCAGGATGCCCCTCATAGTTCGCACTTCGCCTGCGGTGAGTCCCGCTCTACCAAACACTCGCCGTAGCATCAGCATGGTCTTATCTCTCTTATGCGCTTTATACCCGATTTCATCCAGGAAAGACCGGATATGCTCGAACAGCCGCTCCTTATCCGCAGAACTCGCCAGCTTTATCGTACGGCGAACAGAACCCGCGGTTGCCAATTCATAGAGTATGACCGCAACGGCGTGTGAGAGGTTCATCACCGGATATTCCTGCACTGCTGGAATGGTAACAACCATATCACAACGTTTTAACTCCTCGTTCAGCAGTCCAATATCCTCTCTACCGAAGAGCAGTACTAACACACCTTCTCGTCCTTTCACCCGGGTTTTTAGCTCGTACGGCGTTAATGCGGGCAGTCGCAGATGTTTATGCGTGGAGAAGCCCCGTTTCGAGGTGGTACCTACTATGATGCTGGCATCCACCAGCGCTTCTTCTATTGTATCCACGATTCGTGCCGCTGCCAGCAGGTCGCCAGCATGAGAAGCAACGGCTCTCGCTTTATCGCCAATATCCGGCGGCTTAACTATGCAGAGGTCAGAAAACCCGAAGTTCTTTAACACACGCGCCACTGCACCGATGTTCTCTTCGTTCTTTGGCTCCACAAGCACTGTTCTTACTTCCATTACATATCTCACCCCTGCAGCACATGTACACCCACGATCATCGGATATGCGCCGTATTCCAGTTTGTTCACACCATAATCCGTGTAGGTGAGACCAATCGCGATATAAGTCTCGTTCTTCTTGAGATAGCGATGTATCCGCCAGCGATACGAGAATCTATGCTTACGTCTCATCTCATTCCAGAATTGGTAGAAGGCGTTGCATCGACATGACCAGCCACGATATAGCCTGCCGCTGGCGTCTCTGAAATTGAACCTGATGTATGTCTCATGGCTCTTATCGGGCACAGACTGCTCATATACGTGCAGAATTCGTGGCTTTATCAGACCGAGACTCCTGCCGTTTTTGAATACCGCATCAACCGAAGCATCTACATTCGACTCCAGAAATTGCCGCTTCTCCTCGTCGTTCAACTCGCGTTCTATACCCGAACCATAGATGAAGAAGCGATCCTCTCTACGCGTATGCCTGCCATACCACGCATCAACGTATATCTTTGAGATACACAGGTTCCTGAATCGTTCTATTCCGGGCTGCGGGAAAACATCCGCCACATATACGCCCTGAGGTCTTATCCATTCACCTTTATCGTCTATACCCGCGATGCAAACTCGACCCTTCTCTGGTCTCGCAACGGCGAGTACGGTGAGATAATGCACCGGAACACGGCTCAATGCAGGAGAAGATAACCTGCCGGGGGTTATGGTTGCGTATTTACCGGCATGTACCCTGGACGCTACTGTCGTCTTTCGCGCATTCTCTATCCTCAAGACGTCGCCTTCCCTTATCGTACCGGCAAACTCCACCTTGTCGTCCCACAGTGATACACGCCAGTACTCAAACGCATCCGCAATGATAAGTTCAGCCGGTGGTGTATCACCATGTGATATGATTCGCAGTACCTTACCGGTTATGTTCACCATTATTATAATAATAAGGTAAGAAAAGAAGTTGAAGATGGCGTTCGATGAGCGGCAGATAACGAGGGCTATTCGGGCATTGAACAGGCATCTACCTGCGGAACGAAAGACACTTGCTGCACTACTGCGAGAAGATAAGCCCGCGGTACGCGGTAGAGACGAGACGATTCAGCATATAAAGAAGGAAGAATTGAGGAAGATAGCGGGTTTGATACCAGAAGAGGCATATTCGAAGTTGAAACTGCCGATATACATAGAACTCACACCCGATTATGGCAGGGGTATATCGAGGATACGGGGCAGGATGGAGTGCGAAGTGGTGCTGAAATTGCTGGACAAACCAGAATCGCACGAGCAACCCCGCGACACGATCTTCATATATCGGGACGATATAAGGCGATTGAGACGCGAATTACCAACCGCTACCCAGTACGCATTTATATTCACCCGTGATTCTTCAATTTAAGAAGAGATGCAAGAAATAGAAGGTGTCAGGACATGGAGAGGCATGACCGTTGCCGATCTGGTGAAAGGTATGCAGGGCTGTGCATTTGGTGCCGGCAGACTGGCAAAGGCGGTTGAGATCTATGAGGAGATGCTGAGGGCAGATACGACAAAGTTCATTGCAATTGCCGGTGCTATGGTACCCGCGGGCATGCGGAATGTTATAGCACAGATGATAAGGGAGGGATATGTGGATGTGGTTGTAACAACGGGAGCAAACCTTGTGCACGATATAATCGAAGCTCTCGGCATGCATCATTACAAATTGCATACGCCGGATGTTAACGATATCGAACTGAGGAAACAATCTGTGGACAGGATATACGATGTCGCGGTACAAGACGATGCCTTTGAGGTGCTGGAGGAGTTTATACGATCGGTGTTTGATGATTTTCGCCTGGACAGGAGTTATAGCATAAGAGAGTTGACGGCACTTATAGGGGAGCGGCTATCGGATCGGGATTCCATACTGAAGAGCGCTGTGGATAGAGCGGTACCTGTATTCTGCCCTGCAATTGCCGATTCCATGATCGGACTCCATGCGTGGATATACAAGCAGATGAGGAGATTTCATGTCGATGCATTCGACGATATGAAGGAACTTGTGGATATATTCTGTGATGCAGGGCGTACGGGTGCGCTGATACTGGGTGGTGGTGTGCCAAAGAACTTCCTTTTGCAGACCGCTCTGGTGGCGCCACCACGTGAAGATGGACGAGAAGGGTTCGATTTCGCTATCCAGATAACCACGGATACGCCCGAGAATGGCGGACTGAGTGGCGCGACACTTGAAGAGGCGAAATCGTGGGGCAAAGTCGGTACGGGTGCAAAAGCAGTCACGGTCTATTGTGACGCCACCATAGCTCTTCCTGTGCTATTCGCAGCAGTACAATCCCGATAGATACTTTTTTAAGGGTGTTTGAGTTACATATTCACATGGCGAGGAAGAAATTACCGGATTGGGTGGACGAGGTGCTTCTGCCAAAGCTTGACGAAATTATAAGTAGTATAAAAGCACTTGAAACCGAATTTGAGCATGGAAGCGATACAGAGGCGGTGTGTAACGAGATAGAGAGCTTTGGCAAGGATACTGCACGTGAATTTGACGCTTTGCGGACTGAACTTGGAGGCTTGAAGAATGATGTAGCCAGTCTGAGGAACGAGACTCTGTCCAGGTTCGATACCGCAGATGCCCGGATAACAGGTATGAGAAGTGAGATATTAACGAAATTCGAGACTATTGAGTTACGATTCCAGTCACTGGATTCACGGCTGGATTCGCTCGAAGATAGACTATCCGTGATGGAGAAGATAGCGGAATTTGATGCACGGCTCGCGACACTGGAGAAGGACGAGCAATGAGTCATTCACGAAAACACGCTTCTCAAACCGAGACAATCGACGAGGATCATATTCAGACGAACGAGTAATGCGAATACAACGCCGATGGTGAGACCTTGAGGCACACCCAGCAGGAGGAACATCAATGCTGTCGCTCCCTCCATCAAGCCCAGTCCAGAGACGGTCAACGGTACGAACCTGAGTATGGTAACCAGAGGATGCAGCAGGAAATATGTCAGCAGGGTCAGTTGGGTTATACCGAGAGCATAGCCCATCAGCATCCACTGAATTGCGAGTAGAAGCCAGCAGATGAAATATATGATGAGGATGACAGATACACTCCTGCGTACCAGAAGGCTCTTATGCTTCAGGTTCGCGTAATCCGCTTCAAACCTGCTCAGGTACGGAATCCGTTTCAATAACTGATAAGAACGCGATTCGCCGGTCCATAACACCCACAGTATCACAGTACCGACACAGAGGAATGCAATACCACCAACACCCAGAGGCAGCAGTAACGTCCTGCTTATATCGATGGATATAGCCGAAATGAAGTAGAGTAGACCCAGGAACCCTCCCGATACCTTCAGAATGAATTCAATGCCCTGAGGTGCAAGTATCGCCGCCATACCATCCGATATATTGCAACCTGTACGGTTTTTCAGGAAATAAGGCACGAGGAAGAAGCCAGCTCTGCCGGGTGTGACGTCTGAAGCGATCATACCCGCGAGATGCGCGGATAGAGCATGATGGAACCCCACTGTATGCCCCATCTTCTTCAGCAGGTAATACAGCCGATAACTCATCATCAGATTATAACACAGATAAGCGATTGCAGCAAGACCAAACAAGCCGAGATTCAGCCCGCGTATCGCTTCCTGTACCGCTTTGTAGTCGATTTCGTGGAACAGCAGTGCCAGTATTGCCAGACCGATAACAATCTGGATGATCTTCTTATTCCTGTTCTCCATCTTCAATCATAAATGCTGCAATCGTCTTAAATGGTATGCAGAATACAGTGCGCCAAGCGGGTTATGTGCGAGCACACGATCTTTCACCGCAAACGTAGTTACCGGCGCGTTTGAGTATTTCGTAAATATGATGTCATGACCGATACACAGCCCCAGGATGATGTTCAGGTCGGTACGATCACGATTCAATAGCTCCGCCTGGGCTATGGGGTTACACATCGCTTCCACTTCTTCGTTATCCCGCAGACGTTCCAGATCGAAACGCGATTTGTCTATCCCGCAAACCTTGCAGCAGACCGAAAATACCGAGAAATGGCGTGATAGCACACCACATAACGTTTCCGCTTCTTCTTGCAGACCAATACAGAAAGCGACACCCAGTCGGGTATAATTCATCCCTTTTGCATACGCGATCAGTTCCTCTATGCGGGTCTTCTTCATGTAATATCGCGATTCGATGCGCGCTGAAACCCTTAGTGACCTGATATCTTCATCACTGTATACCTCCATGATGTGCTCTGCTATATCGGTGCAATCCTTGCCCGTGTAACATGCCCTGTCTCTGCAATTTGCACACTTCATTTCCTGTTTTCCCCTGTCCCGGCTGCCGCTTCAAACCGTTCACGCAGGAACGCTGCATCAAGAGATGCGAGTAGCCAGCCCGCTCTCGGACCCGATGGCTTATTCAGCAACGCGATATATACAGCCTGAAAAGCCTGCTTCGGCTCTATACCCACAGTAGTAGCAACCTCGTATATCTTATTATGCCATTCTCCGGCACTGAGGTTTCTATCAGAGCTTATAGCTTCGGCTAACATCCGTAACACGCGCTTTTGTGCTTCTGTAAGCTGCTTCAAGCTCTCGTCCGGCACTGATTTCTGTACCTCAAACCTGTATTCCGGTGGTGCATACCGCTGCAACCAGTTCTGCGCGTATCGCGCCTTCTTACGTATCGCAGCAAGCTCTTCGGCATCCGTCGGTATCTCATAACCACTCCTGCGTATAACCGCGAGCAACTCATTGAAATCACCGCGAGCCACCTGTACGAGGGTGAGGAAATGCCGGAACGGTATTTCAGCCGCTATACCTTTACCTATACCGCCTATCTCGCGTTCATATTCGTCTATCATGTGTAAAAGAGCAGTTGATGGATCGAATTCTATATGCCGGTCCGGTCTCACACGCCATATGAGATGTTTCAGTATCTCCGCCGGTACAACCTCCAGTATCTCTCGAATTGGGATATTGGTGCCCCGGGATGAGGACATAGCAGTCACACGTGCTTTATCGCCCTCTCTGAGCTTGAGCAGGATATGCTCAAACGGGATGGGGTAAGGCGCTCTGTAGTTGTATATCTCATGCGCTATTCGCTTACCGGAGTCATAGCTGCCGCCCGGTGCTGCATGATCCTTACCAAACGGTTCAACGGTAACACCGAGTATCTTCCACCTCGCCGCCCAGTCCACTCGCCATGTGAGCTTCCCACCACCGCTCATAGATGTTACGCCCTTATGACCACATTCACATTCATAGTACACCTCATTATTGGTGATATCATAGCCGGTCACCACGGTTGAGGATAACCTGCCACAGACATCGCATAGTGGAGAGAAAGGTGACCAATCGTCCGGCAGATGCCTGCCCGAGATCTCTTCCAGTATCTTTGCCAGATTATCACGCTGCACCAATGCCGCTTTTATCGCATCCACATACAAACCCGATTTGTACATCACATCCGCACGTAGAATCTCTATCCTGATATCCAGTTCATCCAGAGACTCAAAGAACGGTACGAGAAAATGTTCTGAATACGATGAATGACACCCCCCGGGATCCGGTATTTCGGACAGCGGTTTACCCACGTGCTGCTCATATTCCGGCGGCAGGAACGGATAGCGTCGCCGTAAGGGATCAAATGTATCCGCGATGTAAATGAGCTTCGCATCCACACCCATATCCACGAGCGCGTTACGCACGGCATCGCCAATTATTATTTCGCGCAGGTTACCGATATGGATATCACCCGAGGGTGTGATACCGGTAGCAACAACATGCCTGCGCTCCCCTCGCTGTGCTATAATCGCCTTTGCTATCGCCTGTGACCAGTGCATTTTAGGTTAATATTCCCGGGATTGTTTATTTAAAGGAATGGTTATGCCTTCCACGTCACCCAGTCTTCAGCATTCAGGTTATCGCCCTCTGTTATAGCACCGAATAGGGTCTGTGTTATCTTCTTAACCGCGGCACTCGCTTCGGGATGCATCATCATGAACATATCGCCACCCGCTATAGCGAGGGTCAAACCCGTGATGATCTCATATAACGGACCACGGTACGCAGCAGGACCCCAGTCAGAGTCCTCCTTTATCGGTGAATTCTTCATCCACGCCTCTCGTGCTCCCCATGCGTTCGTTACACCACATGATATGGGGAATGCCAGATCGGAATCGCCCTTTAACGCCGATATTCGCATACGTTCGATGTTCGTGAATGCATAGTCCAGCCCATAGCCAAGTGCGGCTGTCGTCGGGTCTATCACTATGTCCTCGCGTGGCGTACCGAGCTTGAAGAGGTACCGGTTCAACGTCTTCTGCGCATTTATATCAAGCTGTGTCCATGATAGTACAACATGTCCATTCGCCTTCGCTGCTTTTGCTATACGCTCGTAGTCCATATTCAAATTTGCTGACGCGATAAGGCAACGTTCGCCCGCAGCAGCTTCCGCAGCTGCTTCCAGCACCACGGGATCCTTGTCTGGATTGCCCGAGCCACCAATTACAATCGGCACTTTAACCGCCTGTAGCACTTCTTCCACCGTCTTCGCTGCCTCTCGAGCCGGTGTATCTTTTATCATCGGGTCTGTACTTATCAGATGAATAGTGACCATGTCCGCACCGAACTCACGCACGTTCTTCTTCGCCCATTCGCCCGGATCTTCCATCACATCCTGATAGTGCACTCTCACCGCTTTCGCAAGTGGAATGGGCATATCAAAACAATCCACAGAGATTACGGGTGGATTCGGCATCGGATTATCAAAGTTATAGAATGGCAGGGCTTTTTCTCCACCGATCGTTACCGTATTGGATCTGGTGCCACCATCTGCCGCTGTAGCACCGATCGTTACCTCCTCGATCTTGCCATTCCATTCCGCTTTTGAGACTTCAAACCTGGCATCAACCAGTTCGAGCTCCTTCTCGCGCAGCTCTTTTGCCGATTGTAACTGCTGTAACAGTGCCTGAATCATCACCGGGCTTATTGCCGTCCCCAGCTCTATCTCCACATCACCTTCTATTGTAACATCCTCCAGCGTCACTACTTTGTACTCTTCTAATATCTCCATTATCTCTGTCAGGCTAAGTTCCTTCGGCATATCTCACTCTATTCAATTGATCATCTCTTTATATACCTTAACCCTTTCTCACGCTATCTCACCCAATCGGGAAACGATCGAGCATTAAAACCGCCACCCGGGCAGCCATTTCAGACTCTCTGTATAGCTACTTGCTACCGGATAACCGGATATAACCGGGAAGAAGATGACGAAGAGTGCAATGGCAAGAATGAGAAAGCCTGTCATTGCTATCCACCTGAGCCTGTCATTCCTGATGCGCATCATGCAATAGGTGATTGCGAGTATCATGAACGGAACATCCGCAACGAAATGATATATGAATAGTATACGGGTAATGAGCGCGTAAGGCAACCATAACAGGAAGAAAGGTATAGCAACGAATAGCAATTTGTGATCATCCCGCCATCTGCCCCTTGATATTTGTGCCACGATGAATGCCAGTGCGGGTATGCTACCCCACCATATCGCGGGATTGCCCATCAAAACAATCGTTGCGACTTCACCGTTCAGGGTATTGATGTACAGCCACAACGGTTTTAGCATCAGTTGCCAGCTCCACCATGGAGACGAGAACGGATGTGTGGCTTTGATACCCGCGTGATAGCCGAACATGTAGAACTGCAATTTGAACACATCGATCAAACTGTGCCCGCCACCCGCGAGTAACGAAGGGATATAGCTCGCAAGATAGATCGCTGCAGATACCAGCAGACCGGCAACAACGAACTGCCAGTCGTGGAATAAACGCCGATTGGTTCGCTTATTACACAGTATCAGAAGCGTCAGAACCGAGATCAGGGTGAACATGGCAGTCCATTTCGTGGAGAAGCACAACCCGAACGAGACAATACTCAGGAATAACGATTTCGGCTCCCGTTTGTATAGATACTCAAATGCGAAGAAGAAACTGAGTAGTGAGAATAGCGCGATGTATATCTCCCCGGTTGCCAGCCGTGCGAGAGAGAAATGCATGAAATCGAATGATAGGAGGGCTGCGGCAAATAAACCTGCCATGTTACTCCTGAACATACGAGCGCTCAAGATGAAGATCAGGGGTATCATCGCTGCCGCTGCGAGTACGCCTATGAATCGCCATCCAAAAGGGTTCATACCGAAAATAAGAATACCAGCGGCAATTATGAGCTTACCAAGCGGTGGATGTGTCCATTCATAGGGCTCTTTGAAGTGTAAATACTCATATGCTGTACGTACAAAGTACATCTCATCGAAATACGCACCCTCTGCTGCGGTAATCTGTGTGTAATTCTGCTCGTCTATCAAGCTGGAAGCATTCTTTCCCTCTATATTTTCGACCGGTATTCGCCGGTTCGATCTTGAGATCACCAGTATCTCGCCGATCTTACCCGTTGAATCGTTCGAGAACCGCAACCTGAGGTATCGTGCATCTCTATTACCGGGCGTTATTTTGTCCCATGAGCAGAAATGAACGCGTTCCATATTGTCATAGGAGTATATTTTTCGCCATTTATCGGGCGTTACCGCAGCATAGAGATCAAATTTCGTTCGATTGGCATCTCGCAGGAATATATAGACCGCTCTCAGGTGGTGAACACTGCCCAGATCGAGAGTAACCGTTTCAGCACCTGCTTTAGGCTGCCAGCAGGAACCGGGTAACGTCGTGGCACCGAGATGGATCGTTGCGGTTATGACGAACACGGTTGTGAGAATGACGACCGATGGAATCACCCACTCTTCTCTCATCGTTCGTAAATAAAACTTTTTAAAAAGAAAAGCTTCTGCGAATAGCCAAAAATAGGAGCGATAAAAAACGAAAAGTTTTAAAATTACGAATTCAACTTAGATTTTGTATGCTCCCTCTCTATATCGATGCTGCCGGCAAACGGATAGTGGTTTTTGGTGGTGGAACTGTTGCAGAACGTAAGATACGGCAGATACTGGATACCACGTCGAATGCCGCTGTGATTGAAGTTTATAGCCACGATTTCACACCAGCGATAGAGAAGTTAGCCGAGGAGGGCAGAGTGAAGTGCAGGAGGTGCGATCTGTGGCAGGAACCAGACCTCGGACTTGAAGGTGCTTTTCTGGCTATCATATGTACAAATGATGAGGCTCTGAACGACCGCATCTTAAGAGAAGCACGCAGGTTCAATGTACTTACCAACTACGGGCATGAGGGTGATGTTTTTATGGGCTCCGTCATACACAAACACGGGTTTCTTATTTCTATCTCCACCGACGGGAAGGGACCCGCAATGGCACGATACTTGCGGGAGAAGATAACGCCGCTCATCGGAGAACGTGAAGAGAAGATGCTGAAGCTACAGTCGAAACTGAGGGAGGATTTGAGAGCTATCATAAAGGAAGAAGCACGCAGGCAGGAGATATTGTACCGGATACTCCATGATCCGGATTGCTGGGCTGCTCTTGATGCCCCACTTACTGTTGCTGAAGAGCTTATACTGAAGATAATCGGTGATAAATATGCATAAACTTGGCACTTTATGGTTCTCGCACAAGAAATGCAGTGTAGAGGAGCTTGAAGACGTGGCTCAGCGTATAAAACCCGGGCTGTTCGCGCAGAACGCACGGATAAGAGGTTATGTGATAATAAATACCTGCAATCGTGTGGAGGTGTATATAAGTGCCGACAACCCGGCAGAGATTCTGGAGGACGTACTTGAACGTTTGAAGCTGGAGAAGGGTGGTATATTCACCGGTGTGGACGCGTTAGAGCATCTCATGCGTGTCACCTGCGGGTTAGAATCGATGATAGTGGGGGAAGATCAGATACTGGGTCAGGTAAAGAAGAGCTATCAGGAGAGCAAGAAGCTGGGTCAGCTGGACGACCTGCTGGACCTTGCGTTTAATAGAGCGATAAGGGTAGCGAAGAGAGCGAGGCAGGAGACACGGATAAACGAAGGATCGGTTTCCATCGGCTCTGCAGCGGTTGAACTCGCGGAATACATCACATGGGGGCTGGATGGTAAGAGCATTCTTGTGATAGGTGCCGGGGAGATGGGCACTCTGGTAGCGAGAGCGATATCAGAGAAGCGATTGAGAGCGATGTTCATCGCTAATCGTACGTTTGAGCGTGCTAAACAGCTGGCTGCGGAGGTAGGCGGGCAGGCAGCACGGCTGGATGAGATAGAGAAATGGCTATCATGCTGCGATGTCGTTATATGTACAACTTCAGCACCGCATTACATCCTCGATTATGAGATGATGAGGCGGGTGATGGGACATCGTACGAATAAGAACGTGCTTCTCATCATAGATATTGCAAATCCAAAGGATGTGGAGGAACGCGTGGGAGAGATTGACGGTGTAGAGCTCTACGATCTGGATAGTTTGTACGAGATAAGTGAAGAGAACCTGCGGAAACGACTGTCCGAAGTATGGAAAGTGGAGAAGATCATAGATGAGGAGATAGAGCTATTCAAGGAGATTTTAGCCCGGCATCGAGTTGAAAAGCTCATAGGCAGAATATATCAGTATGGAGAGGAGATAAGAGGCAAAGAGCGGCATAAGGCACTGCAATATCTGAAGAAGGGACGGGACCCGGAGCAGGTTCTGGATGCGTTCTCGCATGCGGTACTGTCAAAGACGCTCCATCTGCCTACCGAGATACTCCGGCGTTATGTTGTCAATATCGATGACAATGAGGAATGTAAAACCGATTTTATCGAGTTCTTCATGGAAGAGTTCGAGCAGGAAACGCGCAGGAGAAGGAGGGAGAGGGGGTTAAACGGCAAGTAGGTAGAGAACATTCGCCGTATTTGTTTTTAGTTTATCTATTTATTTAATTAGCGCGAATCTTTTCTTATGGTGTTATTATTGGTCACTATCAAACAGAGGTAGATAGGAGGTGATAAGCACGAGATGGGGGATGCAGAAAAGGAAGAGGTGATAAAGAGGTGTACAGAGATGCTGGATGAGATGATAGGGGACATAACGGTTCCTCGTAACATAAGGAAATCACTGGGCATGTTGAAAAACAAGTTGCTGGATAACGGGGAATCGGTGGCAGTAAGAGCTGCAACGGTGATTTCCGATCTTGAGGAACTGAATTCTAATCCAAATGTACCATCGCATACCAGAACCGCGTTATGGAGTCTGGTAAGCTATTTAGAAACAATTTCTGTTGAGTAATGATAACAATAGCGATAGCAGGCAAGCCAAATTCGGGTAAATCCACATTTTTTAAGGCAGCTACACTTGCCGATGCTGAAATAGCCGCATATCCATTCACGACTATCTCACCAAACGTCGGTATTGCACACGTCCGTGTGCCCTGCCCGTGTAAAGAGCTGCTGGTAGGGCGCAGTTGTGGTAATTGCATCCATGGTATAAGGCTCATCCCGGTTGAGCTGATAGACGTTGCGGGACTTGTACGAGGTGCGCACGAAGGACGAGGGCTGGGTAATGAATTCCTTGACGAGCTCAGACGTGCAGAGGCGATAATAAACGTTGTGGATGCTTCGGGTAGTACAGACGCAGATGGTAATGTTGTCGGAGCAGGCAGTCATGACCCGATAGAGGATATAAGATTCTTCAAAGAGGAGCTGAAGATGTGGGTCTTCGGAATACTGAGCAGGAACTGGCGTAAATTAGTGAGGAAGGCAGAACTGGAGGGCAAGAAGATAGAACGACTAATTTCTGAGCAATTGGCGGGTGTAGGTGTGACCGAGGAGCAAACAAAAGCTGCCATACTTCGGTCGCATATACCCGATGATCACCGTTCGTGGGACGAAGAGGCGTTGAAAAAACTTGCAGTCGAACTGATAAGGGCGAGCAAGAAGATGGTGATTGCCGCGAACAAAGCGGATCTTGTACCGTGTAGCGTGATGGACAAGCTTGTAGCAGAAGCAAAAGATGAGACCGTGATACCATGTTCTGCTGCAGCGGAACTCGCATTGCGAACCGCCGCGAAGAACGGGTTCATCGAGTATCTGCCCGGTGACTCCGATTTCAAGATGCTGCAAAACCTCAATGCTGAGCAACGTTCTGCCCTGGAGAAGTTGAGAGACCTGCTCGCATCTTACGGTAGTACCGGTGTTCAGGAAGTGATAAACCGCGTAGTATTTCAGATGCTGGATTATATAGTTGTTTATCCGGTAGAAGATGAGAACAAATTCACCGATTCTTCGGGTCGGATTCTGCCGGACGCATATCTCATGAAACGCGGCAGCGTTGCGAGAGATCTGGCTTATGCCGTGCATTCGGATATCGGAGGAGGTTTTCTGTTCGCTGTTGATGCGCGTACGAAGCGCAGGCTGGGCGAACGTTACGAGCTGGCGGACGGTGACGTCATTAAAGTGGTCTATGCCCAGAGATGATCAGAGTTGTCATATTAGGCTGTGGCTTCGGAGGTGTGGAAGTAGCTTCAGAATTACGTAAGAGATCGGATGATATCGAGATTACAATGGTTGATCGTCGAACGAAGTTCCAGTATCAGGCTGCGCATCCCGAGATACTGAGTGGTGCAGTGACACCAGATGAGATATCTGCGGATTTAGGCAGTTTTGCCCGGCAAATGGACTCAGAATTCATAAACACCGAGGTTACCGGTGTGGACTTCGGAGCCAGAACGGTTAAGACGCGAGATAGCAGTATAACCTATGACTATCTCGTGCTCGCAGTTGGTGGTGAACAGGCGTTCTTTGGTATACCGGGTGCGGAGTCACATTCGTATTGTATAAACACCCTGGAGGGTGCGATAATGACGAAGCAGGCACTTGATAAGGCAAGTGGCAAAGTGGTGATCGCCGGTGCGGGCCTGACCGGAGTGGAAGTAGCGGGTGAGGTCGCGGTATCGAAACCGCACTTGCAGGTGTACCTCGTAGAGATGATGCCACGTGTACTGCCCGCATTTCCAACGACGAAAATAGCTGCAATAGTCAGTACGAAACTGCGGGCGATGGGTGTGAAAATACTTACAGGCAGGGCGTTGAAAGAGGTAAGGGACGACGAACTGATAATAGACGGGCAGTACAGCTTACCATACGACATACTCATATGGACTGTGGGTCTCAGACCTGCCCGTGTGCTTGAACAGCTCAGGGCGCCAAAAACGAAGGGATGGCTGAAAGTGGACCCTTATCTCAGGATTGAGGGTATGAAGGAAGTGTTTGCTGTGGGCGACAACGCATATTTTGAACATAACGGGCTGCGTTCGGGTCAGAATGTAGAAGAAGCGGAATGGCAGGGCAAAACCGCAGCTATGAATATAATAAGAACGATGAATAATGCTAAATTGAGACTATACCATCCGAAGAACACCGTACAGAACCCGAGAGCGATAATATCTCTTGGTGGTGGCACTGCGGTGATTTATTACCGCGGTATAGTGACCTCATTCTGCGCGTACAAATTGAAGAAACACATAGAGCACCGGTATATGAAGCGGTTCCGGGTAAGCGGATGATTCACAAAGAATGCGTGTTACATAACATCATGTATGTTCTGTTTCACGGGATCACGCCAGAACCGCCATAACCTTTATATATACTGCAGTATGCTGGTTTAGATATAGGATGGTTGAGATGAAAGTAAGAGATATAATGACCAGACCGATCATCACCGAAGATGAGGACACGACGGTTGGTAAGATAGCAGAGGACATGGAAGAGCTCGGGATAGGTAGTGTGGTGATAACCGCGAAAGGTAAACCTGTGGGTATAATAACCGAACGCGATATAGCGTTGAAGGTACTGCTGAAGGATAAACGTGCGAGTGAGGTAAAAGCGAAGGAGATCATGTCTTCACCGCTTATCACTGTAGATGCAGATGCGTCGGAAGAGGATGCATGCAAGCTCGCATCGCGGAAACGAATAAAGCGACTGCCCGTGGTTGAAGATGGTGAAGTTATAGGTATAGTGAGTATCAGAGATCTACTGACGAGGAAGCCGGAATATGTGAAGGAGTTTTACTTCTGAGCTGTTTGATGATCATCGAGCCGATAAGCAGTCGTGTGAATGTAGAGGAGCTGAAGAACTACGGGCTGTTAAATCTGAGACAGCTCTATACGATAAGGGTGAATATAGAGCTGACGGTTGAGGAGAGCCCGGATGTGGTACATAGAGCACTTACAGCGACCGGGCTCATATCGAGGGATACCATTCCGTTTGAAGTTGTCTCGAACTTCAGGGGCTCGAGCAGTGGTAAGCCCTATTACGAGGCGAGAATCATACACGGTGGCATAGAGAAGCGATACCGGGTGCTTGCGAGAGCTACCGGTGGGTTAATACGGGCACGAATAAATTATGAGCCCAAAATAGAACCAGAAGAGCTCAGGCTGACGCATCCTGCGGAATTCGCACGGACGGGTATAGAGGTACTTGAGTGGGAACTGCACAACTATCGTCATTATTTCATCCTGTTTATCACTTCCGGGCGTTACGAGAGCTTTGATATCGTGGTGAAGAGGGGTACCGGACACAGCACCGTAGAGATACGTCTCTCGGAATCCGATCTCCAAACCAGGCGGGTACCATGCTCATGGTATCTCGATAGACTGACAGTATTCGCGGGTCTTAAGCCGGAAGTGGAGAATGCGGTTAAGCGAAGATTGTAACATAAATGCGATAGTTTAGACTTCAACTGCGAGGTAGATGCCATCATGCACGCGCACAATCTCAAAAGTAGCGAACTCGCCAACCCTCTTATCTGTACGCACAGTGATGACCCGATCGCGCACAATCGCGAGTTTTTCACCGAACATGCGCCCTTCTGCGATCAATCGTGCCCTGAACCGCTCACCTTTACGTATGGGGCGGTGTATGCGTGCCCTTTTTTCTATGCCAAAGTCAGCAGGGCTAAGGATGAGCTTCACACCGAACTCAGACTCCCATTCGGCGAGCTTATTGTAGAACTCACGGAATGTTAGCACACTCTTCAGTTTTCTGCCATAGCGATACGGGATATATTTCTGAATGCCCAGGGGCGGATATCGCTTGCCTGCACCGATCTCAAGTGCGAACTGGATTATCTTCTCAATCTCCGCATCGTTATAGCCGGGAATCCAGACCGGGGCTATCAGCAGGTCCATACCACTGTCCACTATCCGTTTCGCGTGCGTCAGTACGCTCCGGACGGGATACCGGCAACCGGCGAGCATGTTCGCTCTGGCTTCATCAATTGCGTTTATTGAGAGGTTTATACGGGTGACGTATTTCGATAGCATTGCTATTCGGGATTCGTTCAGCAGAATACCGTTCGTCTGCATCGATATAACCTCGATCTCCTTTATCTGGCTCATACGTTCAAGTAACTCCTCCAGGTAGGGATACAGCAGAGGTTCACACTGACCGTCTATGTGCGCTTCAACGCCACCACCCTTGAGTCCCGCCAGCTCTTCCAGCTTAGCTGCCAGATAATCCGGCTCAACGATATAATCGGTAGCTCTCGTTCTGCTTATTCTACCCTCATCAACGCTGCAGAATATGCAGTTCAGGTTGCAGCCCGTGACGGGTCTCACCTGTATCAGGTTAGTACCACGGTCTATGAGTCCAAAAGCGGGATGCCCAAAAAGCGGGATACCGCACTCGCGAGTTATAAATACGAGTTGCCGCTTCGTTATGTGGTTTATAACCCGTCGCGGCTCTGCAAATGATATTATATATTCGCGTGAATATCGTTTCGCGATGCGATGATAGTATCTCAGAGGAATACGCACCTCGATGATGCCCCGGATAAGGAAGACCTTATCACCACTATCTTCATATTCCCTGATGGGCTTTACGGACATGATACATAATCATAAAAGTCCGATCTCCACATACCATGAATAGAGCGAATAAAAACAGGAAAAGGGGATCAAAAAAAGAACCCCC
>JAODGH010000054.1 GCA_025464325.1 Methanosarcinales archaeon
TTGTCTCATGCTCAAATGCCTTCTCCAATCTCCAGATATCCGCATCCCTGCCGATAAAGCCGTAATCCGGCTGCTCTGGCAGGTTAATCTCCGCTCCTGCTGACGCTTGTCTGCCGCTGATAATGTCAGCCCCCAGATGCAACCTGGTTTCAGAGGGCTTAAAGAGTTGTACATCCCCCGATTGGAAGAGCACGGGCACCACCCAATCCTGTAAGGAGATAGGTCCAATGGGAGATTCCCGCATGGTTTGTACGGCTAAAGCTTCCCGTGCTATTGTCACCGCACGGGCAAGTGTCTCACCATTGATAAGTGATTCATAAACCCGTGCCATGAACTGTGCCGCGGTATGAACATATACGGAATATGCCATTGCCACTACACCACGCGCACCAGCCCGGATGAGTTCACCGCCGATGGAGGGATACAGCATATCAGGGTGAGTCATGCCTGATTGACATGCGTTCAGCATCACTACTGGCACGCCTTTGCCTGAGAGCAGATGACCAAGTTCTGTTCCGGAGACATAACGTGCTCCGCCACCGGCTCTTTCAAATACAAGTTGTCCTCCTGGTGACCCATGCTCTAACAGGAAAGTGTGGTGGTCTATGCCCTGTGGATGCGGGAATACCCCATGTCCGTCAAAATGTAAGATATGGTAAAAATTTGGCTTTTCTGCCAGCACCTTTTGTAATTGCTCATAAGTTGGAGGACGTAGAACATCAATTTGAATGCGATCCCGGTGTGGTCGAAATATCTCCATTAAAGGGCGTGCCACTGATTGAAAAGGAACGTCTTCCTTACCACCCGGACGGGAGATAACCATCAGGATATTGATCCTGGGTGTATCCACAGGTAGGGGCTTAAGATGAACTACAGCTCCAGGATGAGTCCGCACAAATCCGCCTACTCTTTGCGCAAGGTAGCCATATCCCGCAGGGTCATACATGAACTCCCACGGCAGCGACCATCCAGCAGGATGATCAGCCTCGATAACGATCTGGCAGTCTGAGGGTTTTTCCATAGCACGGTCATAGAGTCTAATTGCAGCTTGACTACGGTCTCCTCCATTTCGGAACACTGCTGCAAATAATTCCGCGCCCACATCAGAAATGACCTTCTCAGCGCGTTTTGCACGATCTTGATAAGCACCATAAGGATAAATGAGATACTCTTCGAGGTACCACTGGATAAGCTCCCGATTATCCTTTGAAACGCGGAAAGTGAATGGAAACCTCTCCGTCTCTTGCATCCCGGATTCAGAACGATAGCAAACCTGACAGGCAGGATTATTGCCATGATAGCCATGATAATATCGCACAATCAATTCGTTCATGATGGCTTCCTCCATTTAAAGAAGAATGAAGTTTTCCCTGTTTTTTTACTTTTACCTCACCACCAAATTATAAAAAATCATGTGAGAATAAAAAGTATCGGTTGGTGGTTGGTATGGTAATTGTATTTGCTGATAGAGTCCACAAAGATACGAATACAAAATAGGAATGGGAGGAGAGAAATGAGAGTGCCCGGCAGGGAATCATTGAGGCTTATAAAGAAGGCGAAGAAGCAGTGATCGGTTATTTGTGGTTTCAAACTCTTAATTGTTTTTATCATCTTTACTCTTCTCTTTCCATTCCAGGTAATTACAGTACGGGCAGCCGAAATCCCATGCCCTGCTACTCTTGCCCCTGCCCTTACTCAGTATCTTCAATTTGAATATTGTTGGATGCTTCTCACATCGATCGCTTGTCACTATCACACGCCCGGACGGCGGTAACGGCAGAGAGAAGGTGCATTCAGGATACCCACTGCAGCCGATGAATCGTTTCCGCCTCTTTGAAGTCGCCCAGAATAGATTTGCACCACACTCCGGGCATGTCCCAACGATCTTATCGGCTTTCACCGCTTCCTTAAGCGATTTAGAGATCTCATCACGGTTCTCTTCCATCTCCTGGAATACCGCTCTAAGCATAGCTCTTGAGTCCTCAACCACTTCTTCCTTCTTGCGTCGCCCCTCACTTATCCAGTCCATCTCCTGCTCCAGTGCTCTCGTCATATCCGGTTTCGTCATCATCGCAGCATACTTCTCCAGAGTGTCAATGACCGCAAACGCCTTCTCGGTCGGTCTGCTCGGATTGCCCTGCACGTACGCACGCTCATACAGCTTACCTATGATCTCATGGCGTGTACTCTTGGTGCCCAGCCCGAGTTCCTCCATCTTCTTTATCAAGCCCGCCTGCGATAGCCTGTTTGGTGGTTTCGTCTCCTTCTCCAGAAGTTCCAGATCGTCTAACCAGACCTTATCCTGCACTTTTAATACCGGTAACTTCGTCTCTTCTTTCTTCTGGTACGGATAAATTGCCAAGAAACCGGGTTGCTTCAATTCATGCCCCTTCGCCTCCAGTAATTCTCCGCCAAACTCCACCTTAACACCCGTATCCTCCCATTTCGCTGCATCTGACAGTGTAGCCATGAAGCGCCTGACCACGAGCTCATAGATCTTCCACTCGTCTTTATCGAGCTTGTCCTCCGTCGTGACAGCAACGGGATGTATGGGCGGATGGTCCCTGGTCTGCTTCTTACCCGCCGTGGGCTTCAATTGTTTCTTCTTCAATAGCATGGCAGCATATTCGCCAAAGTCTGGACTGGTTTTTAACTGCCCGAGTAGCGCTCTCAAATCCAGTGTCTCAGGATACGTGGTGTTATCAGTACGATGATAAGATATCAGCCCCTGCAAGTACAGGCTCTCTGCGATATTCATCGCGCGTCGCGGTGTGAAGCCAATAGAAGACGCCGCTCTTATGAAACTTGTAGTATCAAACGGTGTAGGGGGATTATCACGTCGTAACCGCTTCTTCAAGTCACTGACTGTACCTTCTCTTGCAGATTCTATCTTCTTCTTTATCGCTTCCGCTTCCTCTAAATGCCAGAATTTACCGCGTTCGTGTACCGCAGTGAAAGTCTCACCACTTTCTGTCCTCAGTTTCGCATGTAATTCCCAGTATTTACGAGGTATAAACCGCCCGATCTCTTTCTCCTTATCCACGAGTAGCGCGAGTGTTGGTGACTGCACACGACCAACGGAGAAGAAACCATTGCCGAGCCGATTCGCTGCCAGTGATACAAACCTGGTAAGCGCTGCACCCCATATCAGGTCTATCATCTCCCGCGCTTTCGCAGACGCCGCGAGATTGTAATCAACATCTGTCCGCGCAGCGAAACTCTCCTTTATCGCCTGCTCGGTTATTGCACTGTATCGCATCCTGTCAACCTTTATAGAGGGGTTCACTCGCTTGATAACGTTCAGTGCTTCCACCCCGATCAACTCCCCCTCACGATCATAATCAGTGGCGATAGTGACGATATCAGCATCCCTGGCTATCTTCTCCAGCGCTTTAACCAGGTCTTTTTTGAGTGCAACTTCTATTATTTGCGCATCTATAAGGTCAGAAGGGTCGATTTTGCTCCAATCGTTATAAGACTGCGGGAAATCGAGCCTGAATACATGCCCACTGAGACCTATTACCACCTTATCATCAAACTCATACGCATCGATCTTCCCTACCTTAGTCTTCTTCGCTTTACCGCCTGAGAGGATAGCTGCAATCCTCCTCGCTGTCGTTCCCTTCTCTGTTATTATGTAATGCATTATAGCATGATAGCTAAGCTCTTTTTATATAAATTAATCGCCATCTCTCAATCGATTCAGAAACGCCTCCAGTAACTCCGGGGATACTATCATCACTTCGCATTTCATGCTCTTACCCTCTTCATACATCAGATCTCCAAACCGATCATAAGCTTCTATAATCTTTCGGACTGCCTCTTCACTGTTGCTATCGCTTCCATTGCTCAACTCCTGTCCGAGTTTGCTAACTTCAGCCGAAATCTTCCTGCCCAGCGGGCATAACCGTATAGAAGGGAAGGGATAAGCGAATTCAAACGGGAACACACGGCATACAAGCGGTCGTTTATCATAAATCATGCATCTGTTATCCTTCAGATAGGGGCACGGCGTCCTGAGGCAGTTCTCTATCGCATCGTTATCCAGCTTATCGAAGAAGCCCTCCCCCTCTATCTTGTACAGTCGCTCTATATCCGCCCAGCTCAAACTGATCGGTAAAGTCCGGCAACACTCACCACAACGCTCACACTCGAAATACGACAGTATCTCCTCCGCTAATTGGACATACCTTCCCCGTCGCATCTCAAATGCTCTTTAATATTCTTTCTTACGGTAAGGCTTAAACTTTTCTCGCTTCCTCATTCATGAATGAGCTATGTCCTGCTTATAAGTTGCTCCACAATGCGGAGAGGTATCGTTACCTCCTCACTCGGTACCGCATTAAGCGCGACCCAGGAGTTCAAACCGCTACAGATCGCCAGTATCCTGTCGGCATCAACTGTCGCTCTGGTTATAGTCTCAATAATGGCATCTGCATTCGCTATTTTGAGCTCATATGATGATTCTATCACACTTAAAAGCTCTTTTACTCTTGCACTTGCTTCTTCTCCGTGCATCCTCAAACATATAAATATTAAAAGTGTAAATGTAAAATATCTGATAGAATGAGCGAAGAAGTAGAGGCAGCAGCAATGGAGAAGGGTGATCCGGGAGAGGAGTTCAGGCATATAGTCAGGATCCTGGATACCGACCTCGAGGGTAAGAGGCTGGTACCTTACTCACTGTGTGGTATAAAGGGTATAGGACGCAGAGTGGCACAGACGATAGTAGCAACTGCGGGCATAGACCCGCGCAAGAAGATGGGAGACCTCACAGACGAGGAGATAGAACGGTTAAAGGCGGCTATAAGTACTGCTGAGAAGCGATTACCGTGGTGGATGCTTAACAGGCGCAGGGATCTGCTTACCGGTGAGGACAAGCATATTATGGGTTCAGACCTGATGCTTAAGTTCAGAGACGATCTGAATTTATTACGAAAGATACGGTCATATCGCGGTATAAGACACGAACGGGGCTTGAAAGTGCGCGGTCAACGTACCAAGTCCACGGGTCGTAAAGGTGTGGTGGTGGGTGTAATCAGGAAGAAGACACTGGCACGTACCGGAGGTGGTAAATAACGATGGGGCATCCAAAACGAAGTAAGAAGAAGTACGAACGACCGAGACGCCCGTGGGTATTGCAGCGTATAAAGGAGGAGCGAGAGCTGGCTGACAGATATGGACTGAAGAACAAGCGGGAGATATGGAAAGCGCTGAGCATAATAAAGAAATACCGGCGAGAAGTGAGGAATATCCTGGCTGAGATCGCGGGCATGAAACCTTCGGCACACACGATGAGGAAGAAAGAGGAGATACTTGCCAGCCTCAAACGGCGTGGCATGCTGGACGAAGCCGGTAAACTGGAGGATGTGCTCGCACTGGATGTGGAGCATTTACTTGAACGGCGATTGCAGACACAGGTATACAAGAAGGGGCTGGCTAATTCTCTTAAGCATGCCAGACAGCTCATCGTTCATGGTCATATCGCGGTAAATAACCGGAGGGTCACTATTCCATCGTACATAGTAAGTGTCGGTGAGGAGCGTGGAATCGGGTTTTATAAGCACGCGCCCGAAACTGTTACTGCAACGAAGATTGAAGAAGAGGAGGCTTGATGAACGATGTCAGAAGAGAATGAGAAATGGGCTGTTGCTCACATCTATTCGTCTTTTAACAACACTATCATCACAATAACCGACATGACGGGTGCAGAGACGATAGCACGGGCTTCTGGTGGTATGATAGCGAAGGCAGACCGGGATGAGAGTTCGCCGTATACCGCGATGCTAATGGCGTCGCAGCTCGCGGACAAACTGAAAGAGCGCGGGATATTCGGGATACACGTAAAGGTGAAGGCAGCTTCGGGTCGTAAATCACGAACACCGGCTCCGGGCGCGCAGGCGGCAATAAGAGCGTTTGCTCGTGCGGGATTGCGGATCGGGCGGATAGAAGATGTTACACCAGTACCGCATGATGGTACAAAACGCCCGGGTGGCAAACGCGGCAGGCGGGTATAAAGGTATATAGCAAGTTATGGACGTGAAGAAGGAGTATCATAAAGATAACGAAGTACGATTTGTCGTATCGGGTGTGAAGGTTCGGTTTGTGAACGCACTGAGACGCGCGATGATCGCGGAGGTGCCCAAACTCGCCATTGATGAGGTCAACATATATGAGAACACATCCTTGCTGTACGATGAGCAGCTGGCGCTGAGGCTGGGTCTGATACCGCTAAAAGCCGCAGACATACACGAATATAATGAAGACGATGCTATATCTCTGACATTGAAAGCAGAGAGTCCTGAACGTGTTGGTTACACGGTAGTGTACTCGAAAGAGCTGATTTCAGCTGACCCGAAAGTAGAACCCGCGTTGGGTAATGTACCGATAGTTAAGCTGGTCTCAACCGAGCAGGAGATCAACGGTATCAGGACCGTAGCACGACAGAGGGTATCCCTTGAGGCAATCGCGAGGCTGGGTAGAGGACGAAACCACGCGAAATGGCAACCGGTGACCATCTGTACTTTCAAGGAGTTACCGGACGAAAGCGGTGGAAGTTCGAAGCAGAAAGCATTTGTCTTCACCGTCGAGAGCGATGGCTCGCTACCCGTGGATGAGATAGTGACAGAAGCAGCGAGAATAATGCGCGATAAATTTGAAACACTGGTGACGGCATTGAAGACGCAGCAGGGGATTTGAAGGCGATCGTTCCGTTCAGGCGCCGGGATGCTAAGTCAAGGTTGAAGCACTTGCTGACGTTAGAGGAGCGAGAGAGGTTCGCATTGATGATGTTGAATGATGTTCTAACGGCGTTATCAAAATCAGCGATAGACGAGATTGAGATACTGGCGACCGGGGACGGCTTTACAGAAGAGTTAAAGGTCGAGCATACAGAGGTGAGGTACGATGACAGGGAGCTAAATGACGCACTGAATACTGCAATAGCCAGCCAGAATCAGCCGATTTTGATAATAATGGCTGATATACCGCTGGTGACGCCCGCCAGCATAAACGAGATGATAAGACGTAAAGAGGATGTTATAGTCTCACCGGGCAGAAAAGGCGGTACAAACGCACTGTTCCTGCGTAAACCTTCACGATTTTACGTGTCTTACTATGGAATCAGCTGCATTGAGCATTTAGAGATGGCAGTGCGCTGCGATATGAGCTGCGGTCTGCATGACTCGTTCTTCATGAGTGTGGACATAGACGAAGTAGATGATCTGGTGGAGCTGCTGATTCATGGTAAAGACACCTATTCCGCTCGATACCTGACCGATATCGGGCTCCATCTCCACGCGGATAAGGAATCAAAGACCCGTGTGGAAGTCATACGCTGAGCATCCAGGGTCTGACGCGAGGTCATACCGGTTCGAGCCATCGCATGTAACGCTCGTTCCGGGCATTCACAACATCAAAGAACATGTTCTGTATCTCCTCTGTTATCTTGCCCCGTTTGCCTTCCCCTATCATGATTCCGTCTATCTCTCGTATCGCCGATACCTCAGCCGCTGTACCCGTAAAGAATACTTCATCAGCTTCCAGCAGTTCCTCACGTCGCACCCGCCTCTCCTGCACCTCATAACCCATATCACGTGCAAGTTCGATCACGGAAGCGCGGGTGATACCAGGCAGGATAGAAGATTCGATCGAGGGTGTATAAATCAAACCATCCTTGACAGCAAATATGTTCTCGCCGGGTCCTTCTGCCACGTATCCACGATTATCGAGCATTATCGCCTCATCGAAGCCACGTTCCTTAGCGTCCAGTACCGCAAGCAACGAATTAAGATAATGCCCCGTTGCCTTCGCCGTTACCGGTAATGTGTTCGGATCTATCCTGCGCCAAGATGAGAATGTGCATCTTATGCCCTTCTCCAGTGCTTCCTTACCCAGATATGTGCCCCAGCGCCATACTGCAATAGCACAGTCCACGGGGCAGCCTGTGGGATTCACTCCCAGATGGTGAAAGCCATAGAACGCTATAGGTCGTATATAGCACGCATCCAGCCCATTAGCTCTGATCGTCTCCTTTGTCGCCCGGATCAACTCGTCCTTTGTGTAGGGTATCTCCATCTTATACAACTCAGCCGATCGATACAGTCTGGCGATATGATCGCTCAACCTGAATATGAACGAGCCTTTATCTGTCGCATAGCACCTTATACCCTCAAATACGCCCGAACCATAATGGAGACCATGTGCAAGCACGTGCACCTTCGCATCCTGCCAGGCTACGAGCCTGCCATTATACCATATCTTGCCCTGCTCCGGTAGCCCCTCAACCATTTTGATCACTAATAATAGGGATGTTAAATAGAAAAGTTAGTATGCACAAATCCCGGATTCTGAGCCATTTTGTCATTATCAGATGTGACGTTTCTGATTTAAATTAAATGTAATTAATGTATGCTTATTTATTGGGGCCGGTAGATCAGCTGGAAGATCACTCGCTTGGCGTGCGAGAGGCCTCGGGTTCAAATCCCGACCGGTCCATGCCACACATGCCAGAACATCCTACACTGCATATCCGTGGAACAAAGAGCCAATCGCTACAGGGTAAGAAGATAGTACTTGGTGTTACGGGCTCCATTGCTGCCGTTCGCACCGTTGAACTCGCACGTGAGTTGATAAGGCACGGTGCTGATGTGTATGGCGTGATGAGTAACGCCGCAATGGAGATCATTCATCCCTATACGTTGCATTATGCTACAGGACACGAGGTAATAACGAAACTGATGGGCAAGATAGAGCATGTTGAGTTCCTGGGTATGCAGGGTTATGCAGACCTGTACCTCATAGCACCGTGCACAGCCAATACCCTGAACAAGATCGCAACGGGTGTATCTGATACAACAGTCACGGCATTCGCAACCACCGCATTCGGCTCCGGGATACCGATCATTGTGGTGCCTGCAATGCATGAAACTATATACCGCAGTCCCGTACTGATAGAGAACATAAAGAAGTTGAAGCAACTGGGTGTAACGGTGATCGAGCCGAAGCTGGAGGAGGGACTGGCAAAGATTGCAACTTCAGAGGAGATCATACTCGAGGTCGAACGAAAGTTATCAGAAGGAACACTCGCGGGTAAACGCGTGCTAATCACAGGTGGACCGACGATAGAGCCAATAGACTTTATAAGAGTGTTGACCAACCGCAGTTCCGGACTCACGGGTGTAGAACTTGCGAAGGCGGCATATCGGCAGGGTGCGGAGGTCACACTCGTGCACAGCATGGATGGGCTGAGTTTAAGGGCGATAAAAATGGTGAAGATTGAGACCGCGCGAGAGATGGTCGAGGCATGCATGAACGAACTGAGAAACGCGCGTGCACAGGGTAAGGCGTACGACGTACTGATATCATCAGCTGCAATAGCGGATTTCACCCTCCCGGAGCTGCATGACGGGAAGATTCCGTCAGGTGGTAAGGTCAGTCTTATGCTGGTACCCGCCCCAAAGCTGATAGCGGAGGTGAGTCGAGAATTTCCCGATCTTGCTATTGTTGGATTCAAGGCAGAGGTGAATGTCACCGAGTCCGAGCTGATAGAACGTGCGAGACAGAAGCTGGAGAAATATAAGCTCGTAATGGTGGTGGCAAACGACCTTGCAAAGGGTGGTATGGGCACGGAGGAGAACGAAGTCTTCATAATAAGGCGCGATAACGACTATGTGAAGCACATAAAGGGCAAGAAAAGCATGATCGCAGCGGAGATAATAAACGAACTGGCTGAGCTGGTAGTATAATATAAATCAATAAGGTATCAATGTCCTTATCAACATGGTGATCATCATCTTCTTCGGGCTAATCTTCGCTATTTCCTTCATCAACGTACGTTCGGTATACTCTGTCAGCTTCAGTTCGCCATTCAATGACCGAAAGAACCGGTTAAAGTCCGTTCTGGACAGACTGAGCATGTAGTTCTTGACCTTTAAGCCCGCATACAGCGTCCGTCCGAATTCTTTCCACCATCTCCGTTCGTATTCACGCAATCTCCGCGCTGTACAGTTACCCTCACGCACAGCTTTCGCAATCACCTCTCCGGCTATCTGTCCGCCCTGTATTGCAACTATGATACCACCACCGGAGAAGGGGTTGACGTGTCGGGCAGCATCACCGACCAGGAGCATGCCATCCGTAACGGTCCTGTAGACCGGACCGCTGAGTGGTACCGCACCGTATATCTTCGCCAGGATATTATCACCACCTTCCACCCCGAACTTCTCATGCACGAAAGAATCGAGGAAGTTCACTATACGACTGGTACCATTCAAGAAGTTCGCACTTATTCCTATACCGACATTGGCGTAGTGTGCTCCCTTCGGGAATACCCATGCATAACCACCGGGCGCGATATCCCAGCTGAAATACTGCTCGCAGTAGTCGCTGTTAACCTCTATATCACACATTAGATACTGTGCACATGATGCGACATCTTCAGCTCGTAACCGTGTATCAATGCCTGCCCATCTCGCCACCCGGGATTCCACGCCATCGGCGGCAACAACCACATCCGCGGTTATACGTACTTCCTCTCCCGCAGCATTCACATACACACCACATACTTTACCGTTGCGTTTTAACACATCAAACGCGCGATTCTTGACCCGCACCTCTGCACCAGCACGTGCAGCGTCTCGTGCCAGAGACCTGTCAAATATACGGCGATCCAGTACATATCCCGCCACATCATCTGTCGCAGTTACTATCAGTTCTGTACCTTCGGGACCGTAGGTAATAACACCCCGGATTGGATTGCAAACCCATCTGGAATCCATCTCGATGTACTTCTCGATCTCACGACTTACGCCTTCAGCACATCTCACCGGCACCCCTATCTCGGGATTGCGGTCTATCAACAGCACATCCAGACCACGGTCCGCAGCAACACTCGCGGTTATGCTGCCCGCGGGTCCTGCACCAACAACAACGACATCGTGCTCTTCTTTCTCCATATCTAATAATTATAATCGAACGTGTATGCCATTATCCAGTAGATACTGCTTGATCTCTTTGATCGTATACTCTTTATAATGGAATATAGAAGCGGCAAGTGCAGCAGAAGCTTCTGTGTGCATGAATACCTCTCTAATGTGCGTGGGCAGACCGCAACCGCCAGAAGCTATCACCGGTATATTCACACGCGCACAAACCGCTGCGGTCAAGTCCAGATCATAGCCATCTTTCGTACCATCACGATCCATACTGGTGAGTAGTATTTCACCGGCACCTCTGTCTTCCACTTCCTTCGCCCATTTCAGTGCATCTATACCCGTAAACACCCTACCGCCATAAAATGAACATTCAAACCAGCATTTACCATTCGCGGTGTCTACTATCTCCCTGCCGTCTTCCTCCGCGTGTTTCAATTCCGCGTCACTGCGTAGATATCGCCGCTTTGCATCTATTGCAACGACACATGCTTGCGAGCCGAACCGGTTAGAGAGTGCATTCACCAGCTCCGGGTTCTTTAACGCCGCGGTGTTCACAGAGACCTTATCTGCACCGGCATTGAATACACGCCTTGCATCTTCTATACTGCGGATACCGCCACCGACCGTTAGTGGTATAAATACCCCGGTTGCAACCTTCTCAATAACATTCGCCATGGTCTCTCTTCGTTCGTGCGAAGCAGTTATATCCAGGAAAACGAGCTCGTCTGCACCCTGCTCATCGTATTCCGCAGCCAGTTCCCAGGGGATACCTGCGTATCGGATGTGGTGAAATTCCACTCCTTTTACTACCCGACCTCCTGGTACACCCAGATCACAATCCAGACAGGGGATTATCCGCTTTGCAAGCATTGTTTATATATAAAAAGCGTATTCCAAAGATATAAATTTACGCTATGCGAGGTCTATAATCCAGCGAATAAGCCCGAAAGTGAACAGAAAGGCACCCTCTATCCTCGTCAATTTCCAGCCAGTTCGCATAAGGAGAATAACCGCGAGTATCATTCCCACGAGCATATATAGGCTGCCGGTTGCTGTCGGATCAATATGTAGGGGTCTGATCATTCCTGCCAGACCGAGCACACCGACAAGATTGAAGATATCACTGCCTATGAGGTTTCCTGCGGAGATACCGTACCGCCCTTTCAAGGATGCGACCAGTGACGTCACGAATTCGGGGGCAGAAGTGCCGGCTGCAACAATGGTCACACCGGTAACCCATTCAGAGATACCCAGAGTCAGTGCAATCGCTCTCGCTGAGTCCACCAGTAGATTAGAGCCGCCAACGACCATGCTAAGTCCCAGGATCAGGAGTACAAAGTCCTTTTTTGTGCCCTTTGCCACCTGAGTATCCTCCATTTCCACATCCCTGCCCCAGAAGAGATAACCGATGAATAATAGCAGGAACAGGACAGAACCCTCTATTCGTGTAAGTATAAGATCTTTGAGGAACAGGAGAAGTAATAGTACCATTGAGAGCAGGAATAGACCATCACGATACACGAGTTTGGGGGTTGTTCTTATTTGATGGACGATAGCAACACCGCCCAGTATGAAGCCTAAATTGAAGATGTTCGAGCCCACTACGTTACCAACGGATATATTTGGGCTGCCTTCGAGTGCTGAGAGAATGGTGACCGCGAATTCGGGCGCGGAAGTGCCAAAAGCTATGACGGTAAGACCTATAACAAGCTCGGAAATACCGAACAAACGAGCGATTCTCGATGCAGCATCCACCAACCACTGCGCTCCCAACCACAATGCTACAATAGAAAAAACGATTGTTGCAATCTCATAGATCATTTTGTGTATCGATGTTTAATCATCGCTATATCTAAACTATATCTAAAGTAGGAGTGAAACAAAAATCTTTAGTGGGAAAGATGCAGAACAGAGGATTAGTGCTGAGGTTACGGGATTTCATAATAACGACCGACAACTGGTTCTTCTCGGTGGTCAGTTACGAGATCGGGTCTGATACGAACGTAGCGAGCTGCCTTCTTCGTTATGTGCCAGACGACCGAGGCACACGATTCTCAGAACGATTGGGTCTGAGATACATGAAATTGGACTTTGATGCTGCTTATGAGTTCCTCATGCACAACCGACCGGAATATATAGGAGACATCCATTACGTGCCAAAACGTGACATAAAAGAGGTGCTTCGACCCGAAGAGAAGATACCTCTCGTCGCTACATACGATGAGCGCGTGGCTCAGATCTACGATCTCTTACGTTCTCATATACCAGGCGATAGGATAGGCATCACCGGTTCCTTGCTCTGTGGTCTAAATACGCCCCAATCTGATATAGACCTCGTTATTTACGGACGTAAGAACTTCGATCGTGCGAGAGAGCTTGTGGAATCGGCGAAAACAGAACCGGAAACGGGGCTGATCCGCGAGATCAGCGATGATATGTGGCGGCAGATATACCGGAAACGCAATCCTGAACTGAGTTATGAAGATTTTATCATGCACGAAAGGCGGAAGAAGAACCGGGGTATGATTGGCAACACCTATTTTGACATCCTGTACACCCGCGATTGGGACGAGATAGCACAGTTGGACCCCCGAGATTACGAACCCGGTCAGAAAATAGGGTACAAGACAATAAAATGCGAGGTGATAGATGCGTCCTTCTCATTTGATAGCCCTGCCATATACCGTGTTGATCATCCTGAGATAGACCGGGTGGTCTCGTTTACTCATACCTATGTGGGGCAGGCGCAGGAAGGTGAGTGGATAGAGGCACGGGGAATGGTGGAAAAGACCACGCATGAGACACGGCTGGTTGTCGGTACCACGAGAGAAGCGAAGGGGGAATGGATAAGATCCCTATCTATTATTCGTATTTAGAAGGACATTTGACCAGCAATTGAGAAGCTTCTATATGATCTAAAGAGTCCAGTTTACCGATAACTACCACTTTATGCCCTTCACTGAAACCCTGCGGCACCACTTTCCGGTATGTGACATTGAGAATAGCCCTGCCATCTGTTATCTGAAACGACAATGCCCCATCCGCGCCCCATCGGGAAGAACCATTGACCACAGTATCCAGTATCTGAACCTCCTTACCCAGGTATCTGTCGTTACCCGCTACCTGCGATACACTGAGATAAGGACTGATATAAGAGGAGAAGACACTGTAACCTAACGCACCACTGAGCAATAGCAAGACTACAACGACCAGATAAACGGGCTTGAGTTCCATCTCTACTTCTTCTGCCCCCTCTCCAGTGCTTCTATCTTCGCTTTGAGCGCTGTCAGTCGTCTGCTTAGCCACAGGAATAACACCAGAATCGCCGTCCAGTACAGTATAGCAACCACGAACACACCCTCATACATATCCTGTACCCTCACCTCCGTACAATAACTCATTAACATGATCTTCTAAAGACCATACCCGGTATGCTATGCTAATAAGGTAAATAATGAACAACGAGGCAGCTACGATATTTGAGATCAGGGTTAGCTTAACGAGTGTGGACATGGCTACCGCCTGCGCACGCGGGTGTAACGACTGCCATATCATCACGGACAGGAACGTCAGCGGTATGAGTGAAAAAGTAAGGATATTGTACACCGCACCAATCGTCGCTCTCCTGTCGTTCTCATTGATGGACGATTTTATAGCTATATAGCCGGCGTATGCAACCCAGAGAATGAGCATTGTGGTCTCTTTCGGATCCCAGTTCCAGTACAGCCCCCACGCGGCATTCGCCCATATAGAGCCGGAGATCAAAGCAACCACACCATATACCAGCCCAATGATGACAGATACCTCGGCGATCATATCATAAGCTCTTCTTCTGCGCTTGAGATACAGCACACTCGCCACGAGTGATACAAAGAACGCGAGATAGCAGCCCAGAGCTGCGGGTATATGGGTGTACGCGAAATATATATCTGCTCTAATCGGATGCACATGGACATAAGCCATGTATGATGCACCGATACTCGTTAATGCAGCAATAACGAGAATAATGTCACGCTTATACATCTCCTCTCCTTTATATAAGGCTGCTCATATATAAGTATAACTTTTTTCTCTATCTCTGGCTTTATTGAAGATCATGGCGCAGTCACACGCAGCAGTGGATGTGATAGATGTAACGAAACGATACGGCTATATGATGGCATTAAGATCAGTATCGCTACGCGTAGAGCAGGGTGATTTCATAGCGTTACTGGGGCATAATGGCGCTGGAAAGACCACACTGCTGAAGTTAATTGCGACGCATATCACGCCTTCCGCCGGTACTGTGAAGATATTCGGCGTGGATGCGTTCCGGGACAGCGGTATAAGACGCCGTATCGGACTGGTAACACACGTGAGTTTCCTTTATGATGAACTCACGGTACGTGAGAATCTGTTGTTTTATGCGAATCAGTTCGGGATAAGAGAAGAGGAGTTCCTCGCCACTCTGGAGTTTCTCGGTATGGATCGCTGGTATAACATAAGAGCGAGGCAACTATCGCATGGATTAAGGAAACGGGCAGACATCGTCCGCGCTTTGATTCATGATCCCGACCTGATATTACTGGATGAGCCTTTCTCTGGTCTGGATAACGAGACATGTGACGTGCTCGTGAATTACTTCGATGCGCACCGTGATAAAACGCTTATCATTGCTTCACATTCACAGGAATGGCCGAAGAAGCTCTGTGATAGGGGTATAGAGCTGCAAAGGGGTGAGATAGCACGCGAGTTCGTATTTTAAAATATACGTTAAACCTGCTGATGTCATCCCGGGTGGCGGTATG
>JAODGH010000010.1:0-11419 GCA_025464325.1 Methanosarcinales archaeon
TGGCGTTGTTCACCGCCTGTTGAATCGTCGAATAGTTATCGGGTACATAAATCGTATCTGCACTGGCAACCACAGTAACCATCGCAAGCACCGAACCGACCAGAATCGCCGTCACTAACCATCGTTTTACATGAGTTCCATCAGCATTATCAAACCATCTGCGTATCGCTTCTTCATCATATTTTTTCATCTTTGTTTCAATAGTTCAGATATGCCAAAAACCACTATATAATACTTACGATCCCTTTAAAAAAATTATAAAAAAAGATCCGGAAAACTTCACCTTATCCGTAAACTTCCTATTAACATTTCATAAGTATTCGTATCACGCAGTGAATATCATATTGACCACCGTAGCATTTGTAGAGTACCGATTTAGCCTTTATCTATCGTGATGAATAACTACTTCTTATGGGGATCTGATTTTGATTTTTGTTTTAACGAGACTTTTTAGAAAAAAACCTGCCGGTAATGAACTTGTTCATCTTGAGGAGAAAAATTTATTCTACCTCAATCTCCACATATATTCACTATTCCACCCACCAGTGCCGCGATTACTATGGGATAGAATACCGCATCGATGCCAAAAGCGTCGCTCACCACACCGAGAATTAGCCTTGAGGTGGACCCGAATCCAAAACCTGCGAACATCAGAATACCAAACGCCATTCCAAGTTGTGATGGCTCTATCTCTTTGCTCATCGTCGTCAGTATGGCAGGAAGTACTGCTGGAAATATCACACCCGCAACGGCAAATGTCAGAATGCACCAGAACAGGGGCAGCAGTGGTGCCACCAAGAAGAGCGGAGCAATGATGAAAAAACCCGCTGCCATTACATGCCGTTCATCCGCAATGTCCGAGAAATGCCCGCCGATAAATTTGCCGATTGCTCCACCACCCGTGAACACACATGCCAGAATAACCGCAAACTGAGGTGCAACTCCTCTCGCTTCGTTCAGGAATATCGGAATGAACGTTAAAGCACCACCTATTACAAAACCAAACAGGCTCTCTATCAGGTATATACGCATTACTGCTTCATTCCGCAGCGATTGTGTCAGGAACAACTTGAACGATGGCGGATCATCATTCGTATCGTTTATTCGCGATTTCATCAGCATGAAAACGAGAAAGATCATGGGAAAGACCCAGAACAGATACGCAAATCGCCAGTTGAAGCAATAGCTGATGATACCGGCAGCGAGTGGTGCAACCGCAAGACCTGTGCTGCCTCCCACCTCGTGCAACCCAAACGCACTGCCGCGTCTGGCATGGAACGATCTGGGTATATGAGATAGCGCGGATGGATGATACAGGCTGAGCGAGAAGCCCATGCCGATGAACACTATTGTAAGAATGAAGAAATTATGCGATAGGAATAGCAGTAAGGTGAATATTGTGGTACCGAAGAAGCCGTAGCATATCAGGTTCAGGGGATGATACCTATCGGATAGAAAGCCGGCGATGATACTGCCAATACCCGTAGAAAGCGCAAAGACAAAAGAAATCAGACCCACATACGTGTTATTCAGCTGGAATTCCACTTTTACGAGCGGTGACAGCGCGGGCAGTGTCGTAGCAAGGATATGCATAAAGGCATGTAAAAATGTCAGAGAGAGCAATGTCTGGTTCTTTATCAGTTCTCTCATCCCCTATTACTATAAAATAGAAGAATGCTTAAAGATAATATCAGATCGGGGCAATTACATGAAAGCCATATTAAGTGTTTTTGACAAGACGGGTATAGTAGAACTGGCGAAACGCATGACCGAGCTCGGAATAGAGGTGATCGCAACGAGTGGAACTGCCAGAGAGATATCGAATCATGATCTACCGGTGAAGCGTGTATCCGAATTCACGGGTGTGCCTGAGCTGCTTGATGGCAGAATAAAGACTTTACATCCAGCAATTCATTCGGCAATAGCAACCGGCGAGATAGGTTTTGTGGTCGTCAATCTCATACCGCTCGAATCACCGGTAAGCATGGATATCGGTGGTGTGGCTCTGATCCGATCGGCAATAAAGAACATCGAACGGACCGCGGTGATCGTAAATCCCGGGCGATACCAGCCGGTTATTAGCGAATTTGCATCAAAAAAGGCGCTATCTTTACGTACGAGGCTGGAACTCGCATGCGAAGCCGCAAAGTATATAAATGAGTATGACTCACTGTTATACACGATACTAAGAGATTTAAGTGAGGGGTGGAGACATGGGTGAATGGCGTAATGCGATGCGGGATCGGTGTAAAGAAGTTCTGTTAAGTCATGGCTATACGGTGGATGATGACGATGTGAAGTTATTCCGCGAGTATAACAGGGAGAAGTTCGCTCTTGGTAGAGCTGACCTCGTGGGGTTGAAAGGTAGCAGGATATGGATTGTCGTGATGATAGAGGAGGATAACACACCGAAGAGCATTCTTGGTGCGGTCTCTGTAGTTGATATGGCGAACCGATGTCTGATACATACGGGGCAGGACGGCAAGATGGTGCCTTTAGAACGGGCGGTTCTCTTTGTTGTCACGCGTACAACGGCAGAAGAACAGGCGAAGCAGGGCGCTATGGTTATGATGCTACGCGATATATACACACTCACGAACCTGTGCGACTTTATCGTTACGAACGAAGAGGATTTTGAGGAAGAACTGGCGGAGATGGAGCTGTATATGACCTGATATGAATAAGAAAGATTGGGATATACTGCTTGCTGAGTTGCGGGATATACACGACGATTTCAGGTTAATACCCGCGCATGAGATAGAGGTAGGCGACTGGGTGAGATGGAAATGCAGGTATGGCTGTCGTGGCTATGCAAAACATCTGAGCTGCCCACCTTATACGCCAACACCTGACGAAACGCGGAAGCTCATCAAATGCTATGAGAAAGCATTGGTAGTGCGATTCAGTAATGTGGTGCCCGACAGGAATGTAGCGCCGAAGCATCTACACCATTACTTGTGGAATGCAATAAAAATGGTGAGTGATACGATGTTTGAGATGGAGCGGCATGCGTTTCTGTCGGGCTATTATAAAGCTTTTGCGATGACGGCACTGCCATGCACTTATTGCGATCCGTGTATACCCGAAGAGGACAAAATCCTTGACATTGCACCGAAACGGTTCTGCAGGCATCAGGACAGAGTAAGACCATCGATGGAAGCCTGCGGGATAGATGTATTTGCAACCGTGCGGAAGGTCGGCTACGAAGCGGACGTATACATTTCACCGTATCAAAAGCCGATCCTGTTCGGTCTGTTGCTGATTGAATAATTACTCGTTTCGTATATCCTCCAGCCTTTGGCATCATACAGCAATCGAAACCGTGTTCGGTCTTCAAATACGCTGGTATTGATCTTAAAGTGGTTATCAGCCGCGAATCTTCGCTCATAGGGGCCTATACAGATATAATCGATGCCATACTCCTCCATGAGGCGGTAGTTACCCTTGAACATCTCTATCTCGTCACGTTTAACCTCTGTTATCCTCGTCCAGTTTAAACCATGCGACCATAGCCAGCCCTCATAGCCCATCACTCGCTGTCTGCCTGCCAATGCCGATACAGGATGATTGTGCGCACTGCCTGTCAGGAACAGCCCGTTGGGGCTGGTATTATGCCGTACCCAGCACGCTACTGCTTGATCATCACTTGACCATACTATATACTCGTATTTCATCATCCCCGCATGGGTGATCACGCCAAACACAGTAGAGGCAACGATCAACACGCAAATAGATACTGTTATGCTCCGTTTATGCTCGTTCTGCCATGATAAGAGCGATAGTGGCGCAATAGCGGCACTAATCGCAAGCCAGTATATAAAGATTTTGTAGTTATCGAAGTACCAGGGCTGGAATTTGACGAAATTGGCGATGAAGAACAGCCCGAGAAATGGGATATAGAATATCCGGGCTTCTTTACGCGCTTTGAGCAGTCCAATCGAGAGCAGAATCAAGAGTGCGCCCGCATTCTTAGCCCAGAAGTTCAACATCAGGACGAATGCTTCCGCGGTAGAATATATTACTGCGGGTATGGTGCTCCAGTCCATACTTGTTATCAATCCCCTGTTAACGTACGTCCACCCCGGGTAGAAGTTGAAGAACCGCTCTGTCACACCACCCTTTATGTATAGTACCTGTGGCAATGCGAGTGCAACCAGCGCTGCAAAAGCGATGACAAAACCTTTTATGCGTCCGTTAGCTTTCTTTAAGAGTACGGGAGCGAGTAGTAAAAGAACAAAACAATTCACAATAAACGAATGCGCATGGATATACGGTAGCATACCGATCAACAAACAGGCAATAAAAAGCTCACGCCAGCTAAACTTTGTGGAGAGCGATTCAAACAGCAGGATGAAGATGACAAAAGAGAGCGCCATGCCGAACATCGCTGTTCGCTGGGGCATGATTACCGCATACACAGGATTGAGAAAGGTGATCCCGGCAGTTTGCAGTCCGGGCGGGAAGCCGGCGAAGATGAATAACACGCTACCGATCGCACCAGCCATCCTCAAGCCCGTCAGGCGATATGCTAAGAAATAGAATAGTCCGAGCAGAGACAACTGAAAGAGGATATTTGGCACGATGATGGAAGACCTGAGTGTTAGTCCACCCTTCATCAGTATGGCAGAATAGAAATCCATGAGAAATGGATAATGCAATTCCGTATGCAGAAACTGAGGATATGGTGGCGGGAAATGAAAGACCGGTGTATAAACTAAAGAAGTGATGATGGATGTATGAAACGGGTAATCGCCCCATACGGTAGGTAAGGCATGCAGATTGCCCAGAGCGTCAGGGCGTAATACCCCGTACAGATTCATAACGACCAGGTAAAGTATCAGTAGCACGAAGAACACGATGGTATAACGGTCATCTGAGCTGGTACTCATCCGGTAACTGCTCAAAACGAAGATTATGCTGCAGATAACGGCGCAGATGAGCATACTGACGATGATACTGGCGGTGCAGATGCTGCTATAAAGCCATGATACGAGTAGTGTTATCCAGACGGACACTGCACTACCGACCACAAACGAGACGAGGATGCGTTCGATCAAAGAGAACCTGATCTCGATGATACAGGATAGTGCGAGTCCCGAGCAGAGGCAGATGATGAGGTATAACAGCCATAGTCCATGCAGCATGCTTAATCCATAAAAGTGTCTTATTTATCTTATCTGTTCCTTTTCTATGGTGGCTATGAGCAGATACTACGAGGTGAAGAAGCGGGACGGTGCAGCAAGGATAGGCAGGCTCATAACGAATGACGAACAACTACAAACACCGTTTTTATTTCATGTTGAGAGCACGAGTAGCATAAAAGAAATCGAAGTGATTGGTGCAGAATCGCCACGATTCACGACATTAACAACAGAAGATGGCTGGGATAACCCTCGTGCTACGGTTCTACTGCCGGATGTGCATCCACTCTACCCGAAGACGAAAGAGAGTCCTTTATTTGTTGATATCTTCGTACTCGGGTTCGCTTCCAGTATGCTTAACACGCCAGAAGCGTTCGTTCGCAGGGTCATAGATGCGAGGCGGGAGATACCACCCGATGTGGCATTATGGGTACCCGCAATAGCCACTGCTGAGAATGCCGCTATACTTGTCTATATGGGTGTGGACATAATTGACAGCACAAACGCAATAATAAAAGGCTACTCGGATATCTACCAGCTTGAAGATTGTGAGCTACAGCTATCAGATCTGGAAGAGCTACCCTGCAACTGCCCCGTATGCGCTTCAACGGATATAAACGAGTTACGGGCGCGGAGCACTAATGTACGCGAGAAGATAGCCGGGCACAACACACTGTTACTGGAACGAGAATTGAGCAAAATAAGAGAATACATAAGGGCTGGTACACTGCGTGAGTATGTGGAATCATGTGTGAGATCATCAACGTTTTTAACCGCGGTGTTGCGAATACTGGATGCAGAATGTGAATATTTTGAGCCAAGAACACCGATCGCACGTAAACGAGTCATGAAGATAAACACGATGGAATCGCTGCGGCGTATAGAGGTCCGGAGATTTGCGAATCGCGTTCTGGAACGATACACCCCCCCAACCAGGCGAATACTATTGATTCTGCCATGCGCATCGAAGAAGCCCTATTCGATCTCACGAACACACAGGAAGTTCATCAGTGCTATTGCTGATTACCGGGGTCATGTTCACGAGCTGATTTTAACGTCGCCGCTGGGTGTCGTGCCTCGTGAACTCGAACTCGTATATCCAGCTGCGTTCTATGATATACCGGTAACCGGGTACTGGGACGCAGAGGAACGCGCATGGGTTGCTTCATGCCTGAGTGCGTATCTTGATAGAAATATTGACAGCTATGATGTTATTGTGGCACATCTCAGAGCCGCATACCGGGAGATATGCGAGTCGGTAGCAGAAGAGAAAGGCATAGAGATGATATTCACATGTGAAGAGCATGAGAAAGAGGTTTCAGACGAGGCGATAGAACGGCTGCGGAATTGTATTACAGAGCTGTGTGGCGCGAATCGATCAAGATCAGGAATTCGTGCTGCGGTGATAAAGGCTATGGCAGATTACCAGTTTGGTGCCGGTACCGGAGATGAACTCCTAAATGGTGGCACAAAAGTTGTTGGGAAGTATCCCGCGCTCAGGCTTGCCACGACTGAGGGTGTACTTGCAAGGGTTGTACCCGAATACGGACTTCTGGCTCTATCGGTAGCAGGTGCACGGCGAATCGAGCGAATCACGCAATATAAAGTGGAGATAGATGACGATTTCATGCCAAAAGGTGCGATACTCGCGCCGGGGGTTCTTAGCGCCGGCGAGGAGATAAGAGCAAATGATGAGGTGATATTCTACAGTGCCCGGGCGTTTGGTGTGGGTAGGGCGAAGATGAGCGGCTACGAGATGGTGGAATCGAATAGAGGCGTAGCAATAGATGTACGCGATGTCGTGGCATTATAGTGGTAGGAAATAGAGACAATGAAAAAACCGGTAGCGTTGTGGCTCGATTACGAGCTCTCAATCGATACACGGAAACCCGTAAGAACCCTCACTGTCATATTGAGGACCACAGGCTGTCAGTGGCGTAAATGCCGGATGTGCGGCTACTGGCACGAATCCTCACCCAGCGTGACACAGGCAGATATCCTCGATCAGTTGAGATATGCATTAACCACGGCGAGTCCGCCGAACGAGGACTTCATACTGAAACTGTATACATCGGGCAGCTTTCTCGATGAACGTGAGATATCCAGCGTGACACGGAGACGTATAGCGCAGATGCTGCGACAGCGGCGGGATGTGAAAAAACTGATAATAGAAACGAGACCAGAGTATGTCAACGCAGATGCTCTGGCGGATCTGGCACATGTAGAGCTCGAGGTGGCTATGGGTCTGGAGACGGCAGACGATTTTATCAGATTGGAGTATATAGACAAAGGTTTCTCGTTTGAGGATTACAAAGCTGCTGCAAGGCTGATAACGGACTGCGGTGTGACAGTAAAGACCTATCTACTGCTGAAACCACCTTTTGTATCCGAACGGGCAGCGATAGAGGACGTCATAAAATCGGCAGAACGCGTTGCGCAATACAGCCCCATAATCTCGTTGAACCTGTGTAACGTCCAGCGACACACCAGGCTGGAGGAGCTATGGAGACGAGGGTATTACCGACCGCCATGGCTATGGAGCGCGGTAGAAGCGATGAAACGGATAAAAGAGAAAAGTCCGCATATACTGCTGATCTCGGACCCCGTAGGTGCGGGACAGGTTCGAGGACCGCACAATTGCGGCTACTGCGATAAAACAGTGATGGAAGCGATAAAACGGTTCAATATCACGCAGGATAGTGGGATACTCAAGGGTCTTAATTGCGATTGCAGGGACCGATGGCAATTAATCAGAGAGTTTGATGATTACCTCTCTGGCGCTATCCTATAAGCCCGATCCTGAAATAAAAAAATAAAAAGGGAGAGATACCTCTTACCCGTATCAGACTGGATTCACGTAGATATCATAGCGGAAACTCCGTAGATATTCGGGTATCATCTCAAGCTTCCAGGTTCCACACGCTGGATTGGGCAGATCATACATCACTTTATGATCCGTATATACTTTACGATTTTTTGGCACTGGTGTGCCGGGCAATGTGCCGGGCAATATTTCTATCGGCGGTCCAAAGGGGCTTCCCATAGGTGCATAAACAAAGCCCGATATGTGCGTGTATTTAGCGGTAGGAGCTACTTCTTCTCCGGTCGGGTTATACAGATGCACCGTCAGGTTCCCTGAGGGCATGTTATAATCATTATAGCAGTTCCATGTTACCGAGATGTTGATACTTGAAGTGTTCTGTGGCACATAGAACTCTTCGGTTACCGGTTCGTTCAGTAGTCTGTACACAGTTATCGCATAATCTTCTACCACCTCTGCATAGTTCTCGGGTCGGATAGCAAGCGAACCCCTGTAATAGCCAGGTGCTGCATCTTCGGGTATCGAGACCGTGATTTTAAACTGTGCAGACTCACCCGCAGGCACGTTTAATTCGGCGGGATCCACAGAAACCCACTCGGGTTTTATTGCCTGACCATACCACTCATTTGATATCGGCACGAGTTTTACAGTCACATCATCCTTGCCTTCGTTCATTATCTCACCAGTGAGAACGACCGTATCACCCGCCTTTGCACTTGAATAGCCGATCTTTACATAGATATAAGGTTTCGGCACTGGTGGCAGTGTGGGTATGGGTGTGGGTGGGGGTGTGGGTGTGGGTTCACCCCCCTCTGAATGGGGCTTGATCCATATATCTGGCTTAATTGTAGGTACCTGAGGTATATACTTGTACGCGGGCAAGATCTTATATGCCTGTGGTGGTATTTGCTTGTACGGTGGTGAGACCTGGTAAATCGGCGGATACGCTGCTACAACACCTATTAACAGTATTGCTGCCAGTGTCGTTAACAATATTCTCTTCATTGTTGTGATCACTCCCATAAAATAGAGAAGGGAGGTAGATATATAAAGCTATGTTAACACGGCAAAAATCCGTAAACTTTATATAATACATAATCCATTATCCTCAATAGAGGTATGAAACCCGGGGGTAAAACTAAAAATAGCAAAAAACTGCTCGGTATCGTGTTACATTGTTACAATAAGAAACTGATTGTACGAGGTAAGAGGCTGAAGAACGTTGAAAAAATGCTCAATTCGATCGTTATGAGTGAGCAGAGGAAGAAGATTGGCAGGATATACGATATCTTCGGTCCGGTGAATCGACCATACGTGGTGGTTAACACGCTTAAAGGTGTGAATCCCGCAGATTGGCGGTCTAAAAGAGTTTTTGTGGCTGTATGAATGAATGTATGAGCCGGGTTTGAGGTGGAAGGATGGTTGATAATGGCGAAAACAGGACGCCCGATAGGAAGCATTTGCAGAGGTTGAGTGAGTTACAACGCAGGCGACGATTACGATCATCGGTGGGCAGACAGCGACTGGTAGCTCAGGCGGAGATAGAACGGCTGGCTTCTTCACTTGCGATACCCGAGGAGGTACGGGAAGATAGTATAAAGATATATCGAGATGCATGGGAAAAGGATCTGATTCACGGGCGTTCGATAGAGAAGATACTTGCCGCATCCATGTACATGGCATGTCGTAAGCATAACGTACCGCGTACGCTTGATGAGATAGAGGATGTAACGAGGGTTGGCAGGAAAGATATAATAAAGACGTGCAAGCTATTGGCGAACCGGCTGGGTATGAAGCTTGCTCCGGCATCGCCACTGGAGTATGTGGGCAGATTCTGCGCGAAGCTGGACCTGAAGAAGCACGTGGAGGAACGGGCACGTGAGATAGTAAAAGAGGCTCTGGAACGTGATATAACGAGTGGCAGGGGTCCAACGGGTATCGCGGCATCTGCGATTTATATTGCTGCAATACTTTGTGGTGAGCGTAAGACGCAGAAAGACGTTGCAGAAGCTACCGGTGTGACAGAAGTAACGCTACGAGCGCGTTACAAGGAGATTGCAAAGAAGCTGGGTATAAAAATAGATTGATTTATAATCATATGCTAATTTTTATAATCATATGCTAATTTATACTATAACATAGGGGGTCGTGGCCTAGTCCGGTAGGGCAGCGGGCTCCAGACTCGCCGATCGTGCGTTCAAATCGCACCGACCCCATTCCTCCTCGTACTATCAACGAAATTACGCGCGAAATCCGTATAGGACGCGCCATGCAGGTGTGTGTATGCAGCCAGGCAGTTGGGATTGTCTGTGATTATGCCATCCATGCCTTCATAAATACCCTCGCCCCGTAACATCCGGTATGCAAACTGGATTTTACTGCTGTTCCTGAGTTCTATCTCTGATCGATGGAACTCATGCCCTTTGAAACGATTACCGCGTCTGCCGAGTATGCAATCCTGCTGGAGTTCCACCTCCACATAGTTCACCAGTCGCCGCTCCTTGAATTTCACTCGACCCGCAATCAAGCCACACATATCGAAACTCTCCCGGTTATATTCAAGTTCGCTCATGAGATACATCAAACCGCCACATTCCGCATACATAACGCCATGAGCATCGTGAAAAGCCCTTATATCTCCCATCATGGTGGTATTTGATGCTAATTCCGCAGCGTATATCTCCGGGAAACCACCACCGATATATAACGCATCAAGACCCTGTGGCAACCGTTTATCATGTATAGGGCTGAAATATACCAGTTCAGCGCCCTCCTGCATGAGTAAATCGAGTGTATCCGGGTAATAGAAATTGAACGCTTCGTCAAGGGCGATACCTATCCTCACGCGTTTCGCTTCTTGCTGTCGGAATACCTGTGGTTCGGGCAATTCAAGTGCCTGCGCGGTCTTCGCTATCTCTACCAGTGCTGAAATGTCTGTGTTCTCCTCCACCGTCTGTCTTATACTGCCAAGTACGTCCTTGAAATCCGCCCAGCGATTCTTGCATTCCATAGCGGTAACCAGCCCAAGATGCCGCATCGAAATGGCAAGATCGCTCCTTCGCGGTATCTTTCCTATCACCTCAAGCCCGCAGTACTCACGTACCGCCCGTTCCGCCTTCTCTCCATGCCGTTTGCCACCGATATTGTTCAGTATAACAGCAGATAGTCTGACATCGGTATCAAAACTCCGGTATCCATTGACCAGTGCGGCAACACTCCTTGTTATGCTGCTTGCATCCACAACGAGTACGACCGGACACTGTAGTATTTTCGCTATCTGCGCGGTACTGCCCACATCGGTATTGTAATTCAAGCCCTCATAGAGCCCTCGTACACCTTCTATAACCGCTATGTCCGCACCTTCACACGCTCTGCCGAATATCTCCTTCACCACTTCCGGTGACATGAGGAAACCATCCAGATTCCTCGAATTCCTGCCGGAGATCAGAGTATGGAA
>JAODGH010000010.1:11476-26349 GCA_025464325.1 Methanosarcinales archaeon
GGCTTCTCCCATCTCGGTACCAGTGCGTGCGGTAAATTGAACTGATCAAGTATAAGCGCTACAATGAAGTCTACCAGATCGGATATCGACTTTGGGCGATGATAAAACGCAGGTGCAGCGGGTAATATCGTCACACCCATCCGCTTCAATCTGAGTAAATTCTCAAGATGTATCTCGTTCAGTGGTGACTCCCGGGGCACAATTACCAGTTTCTTACCATTCTTCAGTATCACATCTGCCGCACGTAATAACAGATTATCCGCGATCCCATGTGCCAGCTTTGCCAGCGTGTTCATTGTACAGGGGACGATCACCAGCCCATCACACTGTTGTGAACCACTTGCTATATCGGCTGCCATATCGTTTATAGCCCACACTCGAGTCGCAAGCTTCTCCAGTTCTCTACTCGATATGCCCAATTCATACTCTACTATGTAATGTCCGCAGGGTGTGATGACCAGGTCAACCTCTACATTTGATGATTGCAACACTTCCAGCAATCGTTTCGCATATACCGCGCCACTCGCGCCTGTTATTCCTGTTATCAACCGCATAGCGTTATTTATATACAAATACACCCTCAAATACCTCTTCCGCCGGACCCACAAGATATGCACCCTCGTCCTTCAGTTCCACACGCAGATCGCCACCCGGAGTATGCACGGTCACCGGTGCATCCGCATTGATAAGCCCCAGCTCGTTCAATGTGAGTACCGAGGCTGTGGAACCCGTACCACATGATAGCGTCTCGCCAACTCCTCGTTCATACGTCCTCACACTTATCTCATTCTCACCATCCGGGTGCAATACCACAAAATCCACATTCGTACGATCGGGGAAAGACGGGTGCGATTCGACACTCCTGCCCACAAATTCCAGATCAAACGTATCAAAAGACGGGACCAGGATGACCGCATGTGGGTTGCCAAGGTTGATCGCCGTCAATTTCAGCTCACCGATCTGTTCATTCACATATAATGGCGCGTCCAGGCGTTCGAACCGGGGTTTGCCCATGAAGACCCGTATAGTGGTGACCTTATCATTTATGCACTCCACTTCGGGTATTATTATGCCGCCCAGCGTCTCTATCTTCATTCTCCGGCTGTGGACCAGCCCCCGCTCGTACACATATTTGGCGAAACATCGCATACCATTACCACTCATCTCCGCCTCAGACCCGTCCGCATTGAATATCCGCATTCGCGCATCATGCTCGCTATCACGGGACTTGCATACAAATATGACACCATCTGCACCAATTCCAAATCTTCTTCTACATGCCACCATGCTGAACTCCCCTTTGCGGGATTCCGATACCACCTCGCCTTCATGCTCGTCTATCAATATGAAATCGTTACCACAGCCATGCATCTTCGTGAATCTTATCTCTTCCACGTTCAATTCAACACCCTCCTCAATTTCTTCACCACGTTTATCGCGTTTGTGCCAAATATCCGTATCATCGCCTCTTTACCGTATGCTCCACGATCGAATATAACCTCAGGCATTTTAGTTGAACCCGCTATCGCTTCTTTTATACCCCAGACCATGGTCTCCATACCCGGAGGTTCTTTCGCCCGCTCGAAGTGAGAGACCACCAACCCGGCATTTTCACATGCGGTGACCAGCTCCGGTCTGTACCTGATATTAATAGCACTCCTGTTCGCAGGCTCAAATCGCATCATCGTCAGTATCATACGCGCCACATGGCTACTCACACCGAATTCGACACAACCGGCATGGATGCCTTCATGGGTGGCACGTATCCTGCCGTCCACCGCTGCCACGTCATTTTCATCCGATGCGCATTCTATTGCCATACCTATGTTGGTTCCAACTTCGGGTATAAGCTCTCTGAAGTTTTTCATGCGTTTCAACTGCTTTACCGCTTCTTTTACATTATTCAATACCCTGTACCTATCGGCATCCATGCGTATTCTGTGCGCGGGATTCGCCACCTTGAACCAGGAGATGGTATCGCTGTAGCTAATAGCATAATGCACGAACTCCTTCGCGTTTACAGCAGCGCTGTAGAGATCGAGACCCTTTGCCAGTTCCGCGGTCAATGCAGCGGAGAAGGAACAGCCACATCCGTGCAGTACTACATCATGTGCGATATACTCCAGCTCCAGTTCGTGGAATTCGTCACCGTCGTATATCAAATCTATCGCCCTACCCGAAGTAGCCCCGCGTTCGAAATGCCCTCCTTTTATTATTACTGCAGGAGCGCCCATCCTGCGTATGGCTATTGCAGCATCCCTCATATCTGTAGCGGTTCTTATTTCCATACCCGAAATGGCAGTAGCTTCGGGTAGATTCGGTGTTACAACCCTGCACAATGGCAGCAGCTGCTGCACGAGCGTATCTAATGCACGCGGTTCCATAAGTGTGGTGCCCGAACCAGCCTTGATAACGGGATCAAGCACGAACGGCACCCTGTATTCTTTAAATGCTGCCGCTACTGTTTCCACCGTATCAGGCGAAGGTAACAGTCCCGTTTTTGCGTAAACCGGTCCGATATCGTCCATGACCGACCTGATCTGAGAGTTCAGAAGCTCGGCGGGTATAACCAGCTTAGACTGTACACCGCGTGAATTTTGAGCGGTGACAGCAGTGATAATAGAAGCGCCATATACACCAAGGGCGGAGAATGTCTTCAGATCCGCCTGTATCCCTGCGCCGCCACTGCTATCAGAACCACCGAAGGTGACAACCCTCACTCTATTTATTGGCATTCTGAGTAAATATAGCCCTGGGCGGGACTCGAACCCGCGGTCTCCACCTTACCAAGGTGGCGCATTACCACTATGCTACCAAGGCGGCAATTTTATTTTATTTGAGCGATAAGCTTTTATATAGTTTTGAATATCAAGATTTATATAGAACTGCAAACATAAAAAATTGGAGGTGTAACAGAAGATGGCACAATTAGGTGGAACACCTATATTGATATTGAAGGAAGGAAGTGAGCGAACAAGAGGAAAAGACGCGCAGAGCAGGAATATACTTGCCGCGAAGACGATCGCCAGTGCGGTGAAGTCCACGCTGGGACCCAAAGGTATGGACAAGATGCTGGTTGATTCTATGGGTGATGTGGTCATAACAAATGATGGTGCAACCATACTGAAGGAGATGGATATAGAGCACCCGGCGGCGAAGATGATGGTGGAGATAGCGAAGACGCAGGATAACGAGGTTGGTGATGGTACGACCAGTGCTGTGGTTATAGGCGGAGAATTACTGAAGAAGGCGGAAGAACTGCTTGAACAGGAAGTTCATCCCACGTTGATCGTCGCAGGTTATCGCCTGGCGGCGGAGAAGGCGTATGAATTACTGAAAGAGCTGGCTCTCGAGGTAACACCAGATGATACGGCGACCCTGAAGAAGATAGCCATGACATCTATGACGGGCAAGGGTGCAGAAGTGGCGAAGGATATGCTGACCGAGCTTGCGGTAGAGGCAGTGAGGATGATAGCGGAGAAGGGTAAGAAGATTGACACCGATCAGATAAAACTGGAGAAGAAGACAGGCGGTAGCAAGGAAGATTCGGTTCTGATAAAGGGTATGGTCATAGACAAGGAGCGTGTGCACCCCGGCATGCCGAAGCTCGTAGAGAATGCGAAGATAGCCCTGATCAATTCTGCTCTGGAGATAGAGAAGACGGAGGTGGATGCGAAGATAGAGATTACCGCTCCTGACCAGATGAAAGCGTTCCTTGACGAAGAAGAGCGGATGCTGAAGGGGATGGTAGACAAGATAAAGGCGAGTGGTGCGAATGTACTATTCTGCCAGAAGGGAATTGACGACCTGGCACAGCACTATCTGGCGAAGGAGGGTATTCTGGCAGTTAGACGTGTGAAGGAGAGCGACATGAAGAAGCTCGCAAGTGCAACGGGCGGTAAGATATTGACCACACTGGAGGAGATAAAGCCCGAGGACCTGGGTACTGCGGGACTGGTCGAGGAGCGTAAGATAGGCGGGGATGAGATGATCTTCGTTGAGAACTGCAAGAACCCGAAAGCGGTGACCATACTGCTGCGTGGCGGTACAGAGCACGTTGTAGATGAGTTAGAGCGCGGTATGACCGATGCGATTCGTGTGATTGCGTGTGCCGTGGAAGATGGCAAGTACGTAGCGGGTGGTGGTGCGACAGAAGTAGAACTGGCACTCAAACTGCGTGATTATGCAGCGACTGTGGGAGGTAGAGAGCAGCTGGCGATACAGGCGTTTGCTGATGCGCTGGAGGTGATACCGAGAGCACTGGCTGAGAATGCGGGTCTGGATCCCATCGATACACTCGTCGCTCTACGTTCTGCGCACGAGCAGGGCAACAAGTACCATGGTCTGGACGTCTACAAGGGCGAGCCAACAAATATGCTGGAGGCGAATGTAATAGAGCCCCTGAGGATAAAGACACAGGCAATAAGTTCGGCAACAGAATCGGCAACGATGATTCTGCGAATAGACGATGTGATAGCGGCGAGCAGAGAGAAACCACCATCAGGTCCCGGCGGCGGTGCTGGCGGACCCGGCGGTATGGGCGAAGAGGAATTCTAAACTTAAATCAAACTTCTCTTTTCCCTCCCTTTTCTTATTTCAATTCTGTACTTTTATTTCTCGTTTATGTGCGGTCTTCAATAGATAGAGGTAGAAAAAAATGGGCAGGATAATAGGCATTGACCTTGGGACTACGAACTCAGAGGCGGCGTATATCGACGAGAGCGGCGAGCCGAAGATAATACCCAGTGCGGAAGGTAGCGCGTACGGTGGTAAGATGTTCCCATCCGTGGTGGCATTCACCAAAGATGGACAGCGGCTGGTGGGTGTAGCAGCGAAACGTCAGGCGGTAATCAACCCGGAAGGCACGATAATAGAGGCAAAGAGGAAAATAGGTACTTCTGAGAAGATCTACGTGAAGACGATAGACAAGGAGTTCACAGCACAGGAGATTTCTGCGATGATTCTGGAGAAGATAAAGACAGATGCCGAGGCATATCTGGGTGAGAAGGTGGATGCGGCAGTGATCACGGTACCCGCGTACTTCGATGATAACCAGCGACAGGCGACGAAGGATGCGGGTGAGATCGCCGGGTTTGATGTGAAACGGATAATAAATGAGCCGACAGCGGCGGCGATGGCTTACGGGCTTGGTAAAGAGGGCGAGTATAAGGTTGCCGTTCTCGACTTTGGCGGTGGTACCTTCGATGTCACCATTATGGACATCGGAGAAGGTGTATTTGAGGTTTTAGCCACATCAGGCGATACACACCTCGGTGGCGCGGACATAGACGCCGCGATAATCGACTGGCTGGTGGAAGATTTCAAGACCAGGGAAGGAATCGACCTGCGTAATGATCCCACGGCAATGCAACGTATAAAAGACGAGGCGGAGAAGGCGAAGATAGAATTATCATCTTCCGTCTCCACAACGATAAATCTACCGTTCATTGCGGTATCAGATGGAGAGCCGAAGCATCTGGAAGCCACACTCACAAGAGCGAAGCTGCAGGAGCTGGCGGAACCGATATTGAAACGTGTGGATGCGCCTATAAAACAGGCACTGGACGATGCCAAACTAACGCCAGATGATATAGACAAGGTACTATTCATCGGTGGACCCACGAGGTCACCAATTGTGCGTGAGTACTTTGAACGCTTACTGGGCAAGAAGGGTGAGGGAGGTGTGGATCCAATGCAGTCGGTGGCAATCGGTGCAGCGATACAGGCGGGAATAATCGCGGGTCAGCTGAAAGACGAGATAGTACTGCTCGATGTCACACCACTTACGCTCAGTGTTGAGACGCTCGGCGGGGTTGCCACACCGATAATAGAGCGAAACACGACGATACCAACGAAGAAATCGCGTATATTCACAACTGCGGAGGACAATCAGACCTCGGTAGAGATACATATCGTGCAGGGCGAGAGACCGATGGCTGCCGATAATACTTCTCTTGGTAGATTCCATCTGGATGGCATTCCACCCGCACCCCGGGGCGTGCCTCAAATTGAGGTTACGTTCGATATAGATGCGAATGGTATATTGAACGTGACGGCGAAGGACCTGGGGACGAACAAAGCGGCATCGATAAGGATAACCGCCTCGACGAAACTCACGAGGGAAGAGATAGAACGGATGGTGAAGGAAGCGGAGAAGTACCGTGAGGCGGACAGGAAACGTAAGGAGGAGGTGGAACTGCGGAATCAGGCTGATTCGCTTGTGTATACCGCGGGCAAGACGCTGAGTGAACTCGGTGATAAGATAACCCGGGACCAGCGGGAGAAGGTGGAAAAAGCCAGAGAGAACTTGAAGAAGTCATTAGAGGGCAAAGATGTAGCGAAGATAAAGGAGGACATGGACGCATTGACGAAAGCGCTGCATGAGATTTCGACAGTGGTGTATCAGGAAGCAGCGAAGAAGGTGGCAGATGAAAAAACGGAGCAGAGCGGTGAGAAGAAGGAGGGTGATTACGTGGATGTCGATTATGATGTAAAAGGTGATAAATGATGGAAAAATTTTTTGCATATACGGATATTATTTATAATATCGGGAGGTTATACGAATCATGGAGAAGAAGGATAAGAATAGACCGTCTATATTTGAGCTGATGGAGCGATACGTGGAGCGTATGCTGGAGGAGATGCGGAGTTTGCCTGCGTTGCCGTTCGATGACGATCTGCTGAGACGGCGCAGACGTGAGTTTGTGGATATTGAAGACTGGCTCAAGGATCCGTTTGAGGACTTTATGGAGCGTCTCGAGGAGGAATTACCGAAAGAGCTTAAGGATTTCGTGATCGAGGAAGAGACGCCGGAGGGCAGGATAAGGCGATACGGTCCCTTTATATACGGGTTCACCCTGACGAAGGAGCCGGGTAAGGAGCCGGTCATAAAGGAGTTCGGTAACATAAGACCGTCACTCAGGCGTATAGAGCCGTCACCGCAGCGTGAGCCGCTGGTCGATGTGCTGGACCAGAAAGATTCCTATGAGGTGGTCGCAGAACTGCCTGGCGTTGACAAGAAGGATATAAAACTGCATGCAACGGAAGATACACTGGAGATAAAGACAGAGAACGAACGCAAGTATTACAAGGAAGTTACGTTTGACGAGCCCGTGGATCCCAAATCAGCGAAGGCGACGTACAATAACGGTGTACTGAGCGTGAAACTGAAGAAGAAAGAAGGAGAGAAGAAGAAGACCACTATAGAACTCGAATAAACTTTTCTTTTTTTTATTTATTTTTTGTTTTTTTACCGGATATATTAACCGGTGGCTCTCTCGTTCGATCTGATCTTCTAAGCAAACATCACTCCCATCTCTTTCACATTAGCCATGTACGCCCTCTGATTGTTACCTATCACCTTCTTTATCGCCTGCTCGAATTCGTCCATTCCCACTGATCGCTTGTTCCTCTTCACCGCTAACATGCCTGCTTCTGTCGCTATCGCTTTTATTTCAGCACCGGTGGCACCCTCAGTAAGTGCAGCCAGTCTCTCAAGGTCAATACCCCGTCTCAACTTCATCCTGGACGTGTGTATCCTGAAAATCTCTTTCCTCGCTTCTATATCCGGTACAGGTATCTCTATAACCCTGTCAAACCTGCCAGGTCGAAGCAGCGCGGGATCGAGTATATCCGGTCGGTTCGTAGCGCCTATTATCCGCACATTACCCCGTGAATCGAACCCGTCTATCTCTGCCAGCAACTGCATGAGTGTACGCTGTACCTCACGCTCGCCTGAACTACCATCCTCCACACGTCTCGCCGCTATTGCATCTATCTCATCGATAAACAGAATCGAGGGCGCTTTTTCTTTCGCCAGTGCAAATAGCTCCCGCACCATACGCGCACCCTCGCCTATGTATTTCTGCACCAGTTCGGAACCCACAACACGGATAAATGTCGCGGATGTACGCCTTGCAACTGCCTTGGCGAGCAGTGTCTTACCTGTACCAGGCAGACCAATAAGGAGAACACCTTTCGGTGGCTCAACCCCCACACGCTCAAAACGCTCGGGTGCAGTCAGAGGTAGCTCCACAACCTCTCGTATCTCCTCTATCTGATCATGCAATCCACCTATCATCGAATAGTCCACCTCTGGCGACTCTATCACCTCCATACTATGTACAAACGGATCTTTCGCCGTGGGAAGTACGCTCACCACCGCCAGAGATTGCTGATTCAGTGCCACTCGAGCACCCGGTACAATATCGGTCGACTTCACGTACTGTGTGTATGTCACCACAAACTGTGGTCCCGTACTGCTTCTCACCACCACCTTCTTGTCATCTATCACGTTTACTACAGTCCCAACCAGCAAAGGAGGAGTGCGTAATTTCTCCAGTTCCGCCCGTAACCGCTTTATCTCTCGCTCATACCGGATTCGCATCTCCTGATAATACCTACCTTCCTGTTCTATCTTCTCCAGACGGTCACGCAACATAACATTCGCTTCCTCCAGCTGCCGCAGCTTGTCCTGGAGAAATCTTGAATACTCTTCGTCATATGAAACTCCCCCTGACTTCATCTTACCACCTATATTTACTTCTCTCTTTGCAATATATAAATGATAAAGGGGCTATGACAGAGTGTGAGATATGCGGCGCGGAGATAAAAGGGCGTGTATACTCTATCAACATAGGGAAATCAAAGTTGAAAGTATGCGAAGCCTGTGCACGGTATGGCGTGGTGGTACCTGAGAAGAGCACCACAACCACATCAATGCCGATGCAAAAGAACCGTCTATATGAGCAGATGAACCTTGAGATAGAGGAGGCGCTTGAACTGGCAGATTATGGTCGCAAAGTGAAAGAGGCGAGGGAGAAGGCTGGATTGAAGCAGGAAGAGCTCGCGAAGATGATCAATGAGAAGCAATCACTGCTACGAAAGATCGAGAATGAGGAGATGATCCCGACAGAGGCAATACGGACGAAGATAGAGCGAGTTCTGAGACCTTACTTATGATGACCGGCGGTCAGACGATAGTGATAAAGATAGGCGGAAGTCTGATCGAGTATGGTAGAGCGATCATTCGTCGTCTGAACGATTTTGCCGCGGATAAAGCTCTTGTGGTGGTGCCCGGCGGTGGACCTTTCGCAATGACCGTCCGGAGTCTTGCCGACCGGGTATCTGATGATGCCGCACACTGGATGGCGGTGCTTGCAACGCACCAGTATGGCATATTCCTGGCTAACGATGAGTATCCTGTGTCAGAGAGTCTGGAAACGATAAATAAGAGCGGCGTAACCATATTACTGCCGTACAGGATATTGAAGAACGATGACGTATTACCGCACACCTGGGACGTTACATCAGATACAATAGCGGCATTCATAGCTCATAAGCTCGGTAAGAAGTGCTTTATAAAGTTGACGGATGTGGATGGTGTACTGAACAGCCGGGGTGAAGTGGTAAAGGAGGTGTATCTCAGGGCTATACGGGCTGAGCGCACATGTGTTGACCGGGCACTGCCGGGTTTTCTACTGCAACACGGTATGCAATGCCTGATTGTCAACGGCAAGTACCCGGAGAGGGTAAAGGCAATAATCGAGGGCAAATATGAAGATACGTGCTGTACGAGGCTATGTTGACCTTTACCTTTACCTTTTATACTTCCAGCTCGGCAACACCCCGGCACATGAAATACATCGCGGCATATTCCGGTAAGGTAACGGTCTCGCCCTCCTCCAGCCGGTAGTGCTCGCCTCTCAGCCTTATGTCCGCGTCATGCATTACCCTTAGCTTGATATCAGAATCACCAAATACAACCGCATCTTTCAGCGGATCGAAGTCAGCTATGGCATCAATTTCAAGTGGTTTCACCTGCAAACTCGATTTCCCGTGTAGTGAAGTCGGCATGCGAATAAGCCTTTTGATGTCCGAAGTCACAGGTTCGTCAGGTCGGTCTGCCGATTCCACACTTACCGTTCTGGTCACCGATCTCGCTATACCGGTCCATACAGCCGGCAGTCGAGAGAAATTAGGTAACTGCCCACTTTCTATACGATTCATCACCGTTTCGTCACGTGCTATCCTGATAACATCCTTTGCCTGCCGCTTATCCATGCCCGTGGCTTTTCTTATACTCACGATCGCTTCCTCTTCCGGTAGATCCGCAATCTCATGCAGGAACCTGATCAAGCCGTTGAACAACCGCTCACCCCAACCTTCTGAGATCAGGATCAGGTTGCCATCTCTGGCATGCTTCAGGAATGCGCCCAATTCCAGTCCAGAAGCAGTCATATAATCAACAATTTCACGCCGCTCCCTGCTACCAAGCTGTCGTACGCTGTTCGCCGTTATGTGGATATGGTAACCCCGCGAACCCGAGAATACCAGCTCCAGATCGCTTTCATCAAAGCCGAAATCGTTCAGTAAGAAACCTATCAATTTCTGTGCCTCCCGCTTCACCAGTTCCAGCAGATCCTCATACGAATACTTCTCTAAATCACTCACAATATGATCCGCGTCGAGATCAAAGATAAGGTCAGCACCGAGCCACTCCTTCCTGCCCATGGGTGCTGCGGGATACTTATAGATCGCGGCAGAGTGATAAGCGTGTGCGGGCGCATATTCGCGTATATAATTTATGAGTTCAACATCGCTATTGAAAGCTTTATGCCTTCGCATAACGACTTTGGCTGGATAATACCGGTCAAAATGGACAAAACCCCATTCCCGCATCCACACCTCGCCCGGGGGTTTAAGCCGCGCATGATTATAATACCGCCTGAATCCCGCATGCACGAAACGCCTTGTCTCTTCTCTCATCGGCTAAATGATAATCTAAAAAATATAATAGATAGGATACTATTTGTTAGTGGTGGGCCGGTAGCTCAGAAAGGTAGAGCAGTAGGCTCTTAACCTACCAGTCGGGGGTTCAAATCCCTCCCGGCCCGTCCGCCGTTAGTGTTATGCGATGAAAGATCATTACGAAGTGGTAATAGTAGGAGCAGGTCCCGCAGGACTCTTTGCGGCGAATGAACTGAAAGGGCGGCGTGTCCTGATAATTGACAAGGGTAAGGATGTAGAAGAGCGCCACTGTGTGATGGAGGAGACCGGCAATTGCATTCGGTGCAAAGATTGCAACATAATGTGTGGCGTTGGCGGTGCGGGCACGTTCTCAGACGGTACGCTGAACCTCAGACCCGATGTGGGTGGAGAACTTGCGGATTTATGCAGCGAAGAAGAGGCGTGGCAGCTTGTAGATGAGGTAGATCGCATATTTCTCGCTCATGGCATTCCCGACGAGCTGTACAGGGGTAGTGATGAGGATATAGAGGAGCTGAAGAGGCGTGCCGCTTCGGTTGGTGCCTCTTTTATAGAGATAAACCAGCGTCATATCGGTTCGGACAACACGAAACGAGTGATAAAATCGATGGAAAACGAGCTTAAGGCACACGGGGTTGAGATTCTACTGAATACTACGGTCAGTGACATAGTTATAGAAGACGGTGTGTGCACCGGTGTACGGACGGAGGATGGCGATGAGATACGGGGGGATTGCGTTATCCTGGCTCCTGGGCGGGTTGGTGCATCGTGGGTCGAACGGCTGATAAAGAAGCATGGTATAAATGCGGAGTATGCGGGCATAGATGTGGGTGTCCGTGTGGAGGTACCGGCGATAACGATGAATCCTGTAACGAGGATAAACCGTGATCCGAAGTTTTATATAAGGACGAAGCGTTATGATGACTTCACACGAACATTCTGCACAAATGAGCGTGGGTTCGTGGTTAAAGAGGTGTATGACGACTTCATAGGTGTAAACGGGCATTCATTAAGGGGTAAGAAATCGGAGAACACCAATTTCGCATTCCTTGTGAAGATAGAACTGACCAAACCCGTTGAGAACACCACCCGATATGGACGCTCCATAGCGAAACTGGCGACCACCATAGGCGGTGGTAAGCCGATACTACAGCGAATGGGTGACTTGAGGCGTGGCAGACGGTCTACCTGGGATCGTATAAATCGTAACCTCGTTAAGAACACCCTGAAGGATGTAACGCCAGGCGATATCTCAATGGCACTTCCACATCGAATAACAATGGATATAATCGAAGGACTGGAGAAGCTTAACGAGATAATACCCGGTGTTGCTTCTGATTGCACACTGCTCTATGCGCCCGAGATAAAGTTCTATGCAATGCGTATTAAAGTGGATGAAAATATGGAGACCTCGGTGCCAAATCTATTTGCAGCAGGTGATGGTGCCGGACTATCACGAGATATCATCAATGCCGCGGCTACCGGTATACTCGCAGCACGTGGTATACTGAATAGTGTGCTTAAATGACCGTATGGAGAAGAAGAGAGCGCAAGTGATGCAGCTGGTGGACTCCTATGGCAGGGTTATAAGGAGCTTGAGGTTCTCCATCACGAGCAAATGCAATCTCAACTGTATATACTGCCATGCGGAGGGTGAACGTGGTGGTGGGGAACCCGTAAGTGCTGAACGCATCATAGCGATAGCACGTACGGCATCGCGTTATTACAATATCCGGCGTGTGAAGTTCTCGGGCGGTGAACCACTCATGCGGGACGACATAACGGCGATTTTACGTGGCATAAGGGCGTTTGAAGACGATATATCACTGACCACAAATGGTACTTTACTGAGCGAACGTGCAGCGGAACTCGCCGAATCCGGGCTGGATCGTGTGAATGTCAGTCTGGATTCGTTGATAGAGGACCGCTATAATGCCATAACACGCAGTAGAAACAGGCATAAACGGGTGATAGAAGGCATCTATGCTGCTATTGATGCAGGACTCACTCCGATCAAACTGAATATGGTGATACTGAACGGTATTAACGATGATGAGATAGACGATATGATAGATTTTGTACGTGGCTGTAATCTGCGCAGAGAGGGCGCGGTAATACTGCAGTTGATAGAGCTGATCCCGAATTTCAAGCCCGCACTGAGCGTTTATTTGCCCGATTTTGAGAGCATAGAGCAGAAGCTGAAAACAAAAGCATCGGCTGTGAAGACGCGGCAGTTGCAACGCAGGCGTAAGTATTACGTGGATGGTGTGGAGGTCGAGGTCGTACATCCAATAGACAATACCGAGTTCTGTAAGAACTGCTCACGGCTGAGGATAACCTCACGTGGTGAGATAAAACCCTGCCTGCTCCGGAATGACAACCTCATACCTGTTGAACGGGATGAGGAGGAATACATAATAAGTCGACTGGAGATGGCGATGAAATACCGGGCGCCATACTTCGGACATGGAAGAAATATATAAAAGGATATAGAATAGGATAAAGGGTAAGAATGGCATCTGTGGAGATACTGATAGAGGGTGGTAAGGCGAGTCCGGGTCCACCCCTGGGTCCCGCGCTTGGACCACTGGGCGTGAATGTAAAAGAAGTAGTAGATAGATTGAATGATCTAACGCGGGGTTATGCGGGCATGGAGATCCCGGTAAAGATAACGGTAGATGATAAAGGTAAAGTTGACATAAGTATAGGTACACCGCCGACCGCGGCGTTAATAAAGAAAGCTCTGGGTATAGATAAAGCTAAAACAGACTCTGCAACCGATTATATAGGCGATATCCCGTTCGAGCGTATAAAGGAGATAGCGGAGAAGAAACAGGGTGAGATGCTGGCAAAGACGCTTAAAAGTGCGGTAAAAGAAGTGATAGGTACCTGCGTCTCGATGCGGGTGAAGGTAGATGGCAGGGATCCAAAGGAGATGATACGGGAGATAGAAGCGGGCAAATATGACGAGGTGATAGGATAGTATGGAAGCGGACGATATAGAGGAAGCGGTAAAGAAGGCGCTGGAGTCACGGGAGAGGAACTTCGTTGAGAGTGTGGATTTATGTATAAACTTGAAGAATGTGGATTTGAAGCAGCCGAAGAACAGATTGAACCTCGAGGTTATCCTGCCGAACAGTTTCCGTGAGCCGAAGATAGGGGTGTTCGCATCGGGCGAGATAGCACTAAAGGCGAAAGAAGCCGGAGCAGATGTTATAGACCCCGAAGAATTGAAACGAATGGATAAGAAGAAAGCCCGAGCACTGGTGAACCGGTATGATGTATTTGCGGCTGACGCATCACTGATGCCGCAGATAGGGCGCAGCCTCGGAACTATCCTGGGACCGAGAGGCAAGATGCCCGTGCCTATACCACCAGGGACCGATCCAACACCGATACTGCAGAGATTGAAGCGAATCGTGAGTATAAAGACGAAGACCTCCACATTCTGGGTGAATATAGGACGTAAGGGTATGGAACCGAAAGCAATAGCAGAGAATGCGGTAACGGTGATAAAAGCCGTTGAATCGCATCTTGAACGCGGATGGCAGAACATTGCTTCTATATATTTGAAGACAACGATGGGGCATGCCGTGAGGGTGATATGATATGAAGAGGCGAATAAAGCGTGGCAAGGACTGGCGGAAGGAGCAGGTAAGGCTTATATCCGATCTTATCAGGTCTTACAGGACTGTTGGTATTGCGCGTGTACGGGGGATAAGAGCCAATCAACTCCAGCGACTAAGGCGAGAATTGCGTAAGAATGCTCAGTTGCGTGTATCAAAAAACAGCCTGATATCACTTTCCCTTAAGGACTGTGGTATTGAAGACATGATAGATTACATAGATGACCAGATGGCGTTGATACTCACCAATCTCGATGCTTTTGAGTTATACCGGCAGGTGGAGGCGAATAAGATCCCCGCACCTATAAGAGCGGGTGCCATTGCACCTCATGACATAGTACTGGAAGCAGGACCGACATCTCTCAAGCCCGGACCGGTAGTTGGTGAACTACAGAACCTTGGTATCCCCGCGGGGATAGCAGCTGGCAAGGTAGAGATAAAAAAGAAGACGGTGGTGGTGAAGGAAGGGGAGAAGGTATC
>JAODGH010000033.1 GCA_025464325.1 Methanosarcinales archaeon
ATTTATAAGTGCTACAAAGGTAGAACACATGTTTAACGAGGTAAAATTGAAAATTCTCTTCTATAATGCGATATTAAGGTATGATAAGACTCACAGACCGTTCTTCGCAAGTCTTGTTTGAATACGAGGCTGAACTTAGATAGTATTACTATACGATGCAATACTTAATTATGCAACACAGCACAATACGAATGCAACTCCGCACCGTGTATATCAAAGAACGCCTGTTCTCCTCCGACTGCAACCACAAGATAGTCATAGGCTTCCGCATACTTTTTGATAAACCTCCCTCAGTTCATCATCAGAGAGTGCTCTCTTTGTGTTCTCTGCCATTATGCGGACCATTCCGAGTATGTCCCTGGACGCCTTTTCTGTCAGTTTAATGCCCATTTTCTCAAATACATACCTTACTGCATGTGAGCCCGAATGTTTACCGATTAATATCTTCCTCTCAAGTCCGACCTCGCATGGGGGAAACGGTTCGTATGTTCGAGGATTTTGCAGGACACCATCTACATGAACGCCAGATTCATGGGCAAATATATCGCTGCCCACAATCGGTTTTGAGACGGGAATTGGACGTGATGATGCATTAGCCACGTATTCAGATATCTCACGGAAACGTGAGGTATCAAAGCCGAGGTCAACTCCTTCTATGTGATTGAGTGCCATGACCACTTCCTCAAGAGGAGCATTTCCCGTCCGCTCACCAATGCCATTAACGGTTACACTCGCATATCTCGCTCCTGCTTTGATAGCCGCCAGCGTATTTGCCGTTGCCATTCCAAAATCGTTGTGGCAATGTATTTCTATGTCCATCTTTATTCTTGACCTCAATTTGTTTATGATGGCGAAGGTTTGAAAAGGGTCAAGAATACCCACGGTATCGTCAAATCTCAGCCTGTCCGCACCGCAATCTTGAAGTGATCTGGCAAATTGCATGAGATAATCCTCATCGCTTCTTGAGGCATCTACCGCACCAACACAGACATAAAGACCGTGTTCTTTGGCATAATCAATAACCTTTTCAGTCTGCTCAAGCACCCATTTCCTATCTTTATTGAGAACATATTTCTGCTGAATATCTGAAACGGGCACCGCAATGGAGACCATTCCGACACCACAATCAATTGACGCATTGATATCTCCGATCACTGCACGATTCCATGTGGAAATTTCTGCCTTGAGACCCAAATTGAGAATTGCTCTTATTGTCTCTTGCTCTTCCTCACCCATCGCGGGAATACCAACTTCCATCTCCTGAACGCCTATCGCATCGAGCAACCGGGCAATATGTAACTTCTCGTCACGCCTGAAGACAACACCCGCTGCCTGTTCACCGTCTCTCAGGGTTGTATCGTTTATTACATCATCTCCATTCATTTAACCAATCCAAAAAAGTTTGTGAAGAGTCTCGCTGACAATTCACGGTAAATATCTGCTTTTTTCTCCGCCTCTTTTAGCATAACCGCAGCATCAATCCCTTCCTCGTTGAGCTCGTCGGCATAAACAACGGTCCACTCCTTCAGCATTTCTGGCGTGGTCTCAAGATGAAACTGGAGCCCATATGCATTTTCGAATCTGAACGCTTGATTTGAGCAAAGTTCCGATTCTGCCAGCTTTACTGCTCCTTCTGGTATCTCAAATGTATCTTCGTGCCATTCCAATGCAGGAAATGTCCGCTTGAACCCTTTAAACAGCGGGTCTTTCGCTCCTTCTTCCGTCAGATGGATTTCGAAATTCCCTATCTCCCTCGTGTGGTTTCTTCTGACCTTTGCACCAAGTGCCTTTGCCAGAAGCTGACCGCCCAGACAGAAGCCTAAATAATGCCCGCCTTCAGAAACGAATTTCTTTATCGTCCTGTTGAGACCTTTTAAATATGTGTAACATTCTTCCTCGTACACGCTCATCGGACCGCCGAGCACGACCAACGCATCGAAATCGTCTGGCAACTGTTCTCCCTCATACATTCTCGCTATTTCGTATTCAATCCCTCTCCTGTGTAGAAAGTACCCTAAGTAGCCGGGACCCTCACATTCCACATGCTGGACTATCAGCACTTTCATAATCCATCTCCTCCTTTCCTCTTACAATAGCAATTTATCGCACAATGCAGACAATCTTGAAACCTTTGAGAGCGATTGCCATTATCCACAGCAGCATTCTTAAACAACATCTCATTTGATTTAACCTGCCGGATTTTACCACCATTTAAAACCACAATTCTATCGCTCATCTCCTCTGCATCTGCTAAATTATGCGTGACAAGTATCGTCGTGATTCGCATCTCTCTCTGTATCTGACGAATTTCTCTTCTCAGACATTTACACATCCCGATGTCCAGGTTGTTGAAGGGCTCATCGAGGAGTAACACCTCTGGAGAAGAGGCAAGTGCCCTGGCAAGCGCCACCCGCTGCTTCTCACCACCGCTGAGACTCTTCGGATACCTGTATTTTAGATGCTCTATCTTCATCAACTTCAATAATTCATCCACTTTATCCTCAATTTCCTCCCTCCTTTTACCACACACCCTCAAGCTGTAACCGACATTGGAGGCGACATCGAGGTGAGGGAAAAGTGCTAAGTTCTGGAATAAGTATCCAATCTGCCGTTCATTTGCAGGCACCTTATCAACTGGAACGCCATCAAAGAGAACCGTTCCCTCATAATCAACCAATCCCGCAATGATATTAAGCAATGTGGTTTTCCCTGCTCCATTCGGTCCTAAAACTACCAGTAACTCGCCGTCAAGTACCTTCATGTCCAGGTTGCTGAACACATGATTCCTTATGTTTCTTAATTCTATGGCTGGCATTTGCTACCCCCACCCCATTGTGATTCTCCGCTCCATAAATTGAAAAAATCGTTCAAATGCGAGGCACATCACCGAAAGAACCATCAGACAGACGATTATTACATCCATACGCAGCAAACTCTCTGACCTTATCATCAGAGCTCCTATACCCGTGGGAATCGCAACCATCTCCGCTGCTATCACCACCCTCCATGCCATACCCGCCTCTAACCTCAATCCAGTAAAGATGTTGGGTATAGCCAGCGGCAGGACGACCGTGGTTAAAATCTTCGTATCTGATGCACCCAGTGTTCTTGCAGCTTTGATGACTCCTCGGTCAACGCCTTTGATGCCTGTAATCGTGTTGTAAAGAACCGGGAAGAACGAACAGAGAAATATCAATGCGACTGGTAACAGCTCATTTATCCCTATCCAGACCATAAGCAATGGCGCCCAGCCGAGAGCGGGAATGGGGTAAAGCAGACTAAAAATCGGGTGGAATGACTTGTTGATGATTTCTTTACTGCCCATCACGATTCCTACGAGAATGCCGGCGGCGGAACCCAGTAGAAAGCCTGCCAGTACTCTGAACAGACTGCTCAGAATATTATCCAGTAACACACCACTGACCGCCAGGTGGTAAAATTCTATCATCACGGCGGAAAATGGAGGAAATATGTATATTGGGACAAGATTCAGTTGAGCGATGCACTCCCATAATATTACGAATGCAATGACAGGTAGTATCCCGGTCAGCACGCTTTTAATTCTCATATTCGCCTTACCGTAAGAATCTTGTATCAAGAATATCTTCAGCTTTCAGTCCTTCCTCAATATAACCCAATTTCACCATGTAATCTATCGTCTCCTGAACAGATTCTGCATCTATGTCAGTCGTGTAGTTCAGTCTGCTAATTGATCTGTTGATGATCTCAGGTTTTGTGTCCAGCACACTGGCAAGAATTACTGCGGTGCGCTCAGGATTTTCATTCACCCAGCTCGTTGCTTTTTGTGTGACCTTAACCAGTTTTCTCACGGTTTCCGGGTCATTCTCTATGAGGTCGGTTTTCACAACAAGGACGCTACCCTGCATATCTTGCCACAGGTCCTGACTTTTGATGAGCATGTGAAAGCCCATGGACTCGGCAACGGCTGCATGATGCTCAGGCAAAAATGCCGCATCTATCCTCCCTGTTTCCAGAGCAACGACCTGTTTCAAAGGATTCATGCGCCGAATGTTGACTTCTTTGAGGTTATATTCCTCAATCAGGCGATTGAGAAGCAGGTCCACCGGCGCACCTTCTCTAACGCAGCCGATGGTCTTACCCTCCAGATCACTGACATTCGTTATATCGGGTCTGACAACCAGACCATAACCATATCTGTGTGTGCCTGCGACGATCTTTATCGGAACACCTCTGGAATACGCCAGTATAGCAGGAGAGAGGCAGATATAAGCAACTTGAATATCCCCTCTCGCAAGGGCGCTGGCAAGTCTCATCCCGGTAGCATAGCTCTCATAAGCGGTGAAATTGATTCCTTCGTCTTTGTACCACCCTTTCTCCTTCGCCACATAAGCGCATGCGGCATGGGAGTTGAACTCCAGAGCCATGCCGACATCTGATTGTTGTTCTTGCACACAGCAAGTTGTGAAGATGAGCACGCCAAGTATTCCTGCTACGAGGAGAAGCCCAAAAATCCTCATTTTCCACATTTCCCACATACCTCACAGTCCTCTGGACTGCAATGCCCTTCACAACCGTAGTTATCAATTCTTTTGAGTTTTCCACCGCATTCAGGGCATGTTAAATCTTTTCCACGCAGTCCATGAGCGCAGGGCGACATATCAAACGTATAACCGCATACACGGCACTGGAATTGGCGGGAGGGCTTCCGCATCATATCGGCAATCAATTGCCTGCGTCCTATCGGTGTTTCTTTTTCACTCTCAGTTTTCACTCTTTCCATTTTTTCTTTTTATTTACCTCCTGCTCAGAGTTTGCTTAATACCCCTTATTAGACTATTTGAGAGATTTGCATAGGAGTTATGAAAAGATAAGAAAGCTCTCACTCTCTCTCCTCCCATTCCAGAATCGCATTCATAATCATATCCGTGAGATATACGCCCCCATGATAACCCATGATACCATACCTGTGGTATCCAACTCTGTCGTAGACCGGGAATCCGCATCTGACGAATGCAACGCCCTCATCCTTAGCAATCGGCTTGCATTTTGTATTTCCAAACAGAATATCCACCTCCCTGTCTTTCACTGCACGATGCAACTCGTATAAATCGCGCCCGTTCAATATCTCACCACCGTCAGTCACCGATTTCGCCTTCTGTAAAAACTTCCTGCTCGCTGTGCTGCTTGAAATGATGACCACATCCATACCCAGCTCCGTCACGAATTCTGCAAGTGCAAGTGCGATGTCGGGGTCGGCGAATATAGCCGCGCGCTTGCCGTATGTCTTCATGTGCACATCCACCATTGCATCAATGAGCCTTCCGCGTTCCTTTTCAAGCGAATTTGGTATCCCTCCTCCAGTCATATCGCAGACAGCAGCCAGGAATCTATCTGTATTTTCAACCCCGATCGGGCAGATCGTATCCGCTGCCATCCCGTATTTACCCTTCAGGAATACAGCGGCGGAACCACCCGCATGCTCGCACAATGAAATGACGCCACACGCATTCGCACAATCTTCTATTTCGTCCACCGATGTTCCACCCTCGGGAAAAGGCGGCTTTGGCAGCATAAGCGGGGCATTGAGCGTCTCCGAAATGTCGCTCAGAATCGTGTATGATACGTTCATAGAATCGAGCATCTGCTTTATCTCCATGATATCGCCAGGGTTCACCATTCCAGGAACGATATTTATCCTTTCATCCACGGCGTCCGGTTCTTTAGATAGGTGGCTTACGAGCGAACACAATGCATTGTCATAGCCCGTGACGTGGGACCCTACGTAGCTCGGCGTGTGGATTGGAACCACCTTACATTCGTATTTACCTTCTCTGATGATGCCGTCAATGTCATCACCTATGGTCTCCGAGAGGCAGGTAGTAATCACGCCTATTAGCTCAGGATGTCTTCTCGCTATCACATTCTTTATTGCAGTCGTCAGGTTCTTCTTCCCTCCAAATACAGACGCATCTTCACCGAGCGAACTCACCGCCACCTGCACGAGTTCTCTGAAATGGCGGTTGAACATCCGCATCGGATACGCTGCGCAGCCCTGAGAGCCGTGAACGAGGGATACCGCAGCGTGAACACCGAAGAGTGCGTACATTGCACCAATTGGCTGACACATCCTTGCTGGATTAATCGTTACACTACGCATGTCCCTCCCTCCTTATCAAACCCCACACAGGTGCGAACATCGCCTTCTCAATGTCACTTACGAAGTTCAAGAACCCGGAATAAGCTGCATAAGGTCCGTTCTCGTAGGAATGCCCGTTTATGAATGGCACACCGAGCTTATAAGAGAGATATTTCTCCTTGAGCCCTGAAACGAACAGGTCTGGCTTCAATTCGGAGAGAATCTCCTCCAGTTCGAGCGCGTTCGGATTGTCCAGCACCAGAACACCGTCATTCACACGCGCACAGATCTTCGCATAATCATCCTCATGCCCGAAGGTCGTGGCAGCGGCAATCGTTTCGATTCCCAGCTCTCTGAACATAGGAATCCAGTGCCATGCTCGTGGCGCACCCTGATAAATGAAAACGCGTTTACCATCGAATTTCTTCCGGTATTCCTCGATTTCCGGCGCTACTTTTGACTCCTCCTCTTCGATTATCTCTTCTGCTTTGTCTTCCAATCCAAAGAATGCAGCAACCTCTCTCAACGCCTTTGACGTCTGTTCTATTCCAAACAGTGACGCTCTCAATACAGGAATCCCGTATTTCTTCTCCATCAATCTGCATATATACGGTGTGGACCGCTGACAGTGCATCAGATTGAGCTTTGCACGGTGTGCCTGTGCAATCTCATCAACCGAAGCGTTTCCAGTGAATGTGCAAAGAATCCTGATCCCCATGCGCTCAAATAGCGGCTTTATCACCCATAGATCGCCCTGGATATTGTAGTCTCCAATGATGTTCATGTCGTAATCCGTTGTGTATTCAGGCTCCTTTGTGCCCACCACTCTCTCGAAGAGCGTGTCATTTGCTATGTGATGCCCAAGCGATTGGCTGCAGCCTCTGAAACCCTCGCAGTTGAATGGAACAACTCGTATCCCTATTTCCTGCTCCGCACGTTTGCACACGCCGTTGAGGTCATCCCCAATCAGCCCGATTGTGCAGGTTGCATGCACGAATACGCCCTTTGCCTCCGGGAATTCCTCGTGTGCCTCTAATATGGATTTATAGAGCTTATCTTCACCGCCGAAGATGACGTTATCTTCCTGCATGTCCGTGGAGAAGCAATATTTGCGATGAAAGCCTGGATTGTCCGAGAGGTTCTGCCTCGTGCCACCGCCCCAGGTCCAGTAAGCGCAGCCGATTGGTCCATGCACAAGATGAATCACATCCTTTATCGGACCGCACACCACACCCATGCAACCTGCATATGTGCAACCACGCTCGGTGAAATCACCCGGTGTCGTCTGAACATTGCATCGTGGCAGAAGATTCTCTGATGCTGCTTTGATATATGTGTGCTTCTCTCGTTCAGGTATGGGTTTATCCGACTTTAAAAGCGTAAAAGGCAATTAAATCGCCTCCTCACCGCGTTCTCCGGTCCTTATCCTGATAGCCTCCTCCACGGGACATACAAATATCCTGCCATCGCCTATCATCCCTGTTCTATTCGTCCTCATGATTGTCTCGATGACCTGTCCAACTTTATCGTCTGACACGACCATAGTGAGCATCCTTTTTGGCACGTATTTCATCCCACCTCCTTTACTATCCTCTGGATTGATACTGGCAGGTGGGAAGAGATGCAGTCCCTTTTGTTTCCCCCTACCAAATACACGCTCTACTGTGACTGAAGGGAAGCCGGCATCCGCAAGAGCACGTTTCGTCTTCTGTATTGCATTCATCCTGATTATCGCTATCACTTCTTTCATCCTTCTCAGATCCCCTTCTCGCCTGTTCTTATCGTGTACGCTTCCTCAACCTCTGTCACGAATATCTTACCATCGCCGAAACTCCCTGTCCGCGCACTCCCATGAATCGTATCTATCACCGTTTCCACATCGCCATCTTCGACCACCAGCATCAGCATCACTTTTGGAAGCTCATCATACTTCGTCGGACCTATTTGAATCCCTTTTTGTTTCCCCCGTCCGAACACATCGAGCTTCGTGAGTGCGACAAAACCTTCCTTCTCCAGGCTATCCACCACTTCTTCCACCTTCTCTGGTCTTATAATCGCCCTTATCATCTTCATGCTAACACACCGAACTCCATCATCAACTCCTCAAGTTCTTCATATTCGAGCGGGCGTGGAATCACAAAGTTATCGTTTTCTATGACGTTCTTAGCCAGATGAAGATACTCCTTCGCCTGTGTCGAATCAGGAGCATACTCTATCACCGTCTTCTTGTTTATCTCTGCCCGCTGCACAATGTTGTCCCTCGGTATAAAATGAACCAGGTGGCTTCCAATGCGCTCTGAAAACGCAGTTAAAAGTTCAAACTCGTTTTCCACCTTTCGGCTGTTGCCAATTATACCCGCAAGCCTGACACCGCTCTGTTTTGCAAATCTGACGATTCCCTTACAGATGTTGTTTGCCGCGTAAAGTGCCATCATCTCACCCGAGGCTACAATGTAGATCTCACGCGCCTTACCTTCTCGCATCGGCATCGCAAAGCCACCGCAGACCACGTCACCCAGCACGTCATAAAACACGAAGTCCAGGTCGCCCGTGTATGCTCCAAGCTCCTCTAACAGATTTATCGCCGTAATCACTCCTCGTCCCGCGCATCCAACGCCCGGCTCAGGACCGCCTGCTTCCACGCACTTTATACCGCCAAATCCGGTGTGCACGACTTCTTCAAGTGTCACGTTCTCCGTGCCCACTTCGCGTAAGGTATCAAGCACCGTCGGCTGTCTCTTACCGCCCACAAGCATCCTTGTCGAATCCGCCTTCGGGTCGCAACCAATCTGCAAGACACGTTTGCCCATCGTTGAAAGCGCTGCGGTCAGGTTCTGCGTTGTCGTGCTCTTGCCAATGCCTCCTTTCCCATAGATTGCTATTTGTCTCATTTTATCATCTACCTCCTGCTATAAGGTTCTTAAAACCCCTTATTAGACTATTTGAGAACTCAGCACAAAGATTCATAAAAATTATGAAAAAAGTTTGTAAACAATTGTTTCGACAATTCACGGTAAATACTCGCTTTTTCTCCGCCTCTTTTAGCATAACCGCAGCATCAATCCCTTCCTCGTTGAGCTCGCCGGCGTAAACATCGCTCCACTGAAATGTAGTACAATAGTGTAATCATCTCCTACCATGCACTCTTTTTATATACTGCTGGCAATATAACGGTCTGACAAGTCTCGTTTTCGCCGCTATATTTGCTGTTTATACACTCAAGCTGGCGATACCGTGGGTGACCCTTTCAAGGATACCGCCGGACCCGCGATCAATCCACTCATCAAAGCCAGGAATATGGTCGCAATTCTGTTCTCCACGCTATTCATTACTTTCTGTATAATTTAAATGGTGTAAGCCGTAGATTCCGGACTTATTTTCTTATATAAATCTCCTGTATCTGCTCTTCTATTCGCGAGGATACCAGCTCAGCAATCAGCTGGAGTTTATACTTCGCATCGGAATTTTCCAGGCTGTCCAGGTTACTCTTCGCATCCATTATCAGCTCTTTTGATAATGCAATTTAACCCCCTCCACTAACCGTTTATAAAAGATCATCGTATCACTCTCCAATCTATCAAGCCAGCATTTTATACCTCTGCCATATAAAGAGACGATTTGTAATCACGTATAATTAAAAATAAACAGATAAAAACCGAAAATTTTAAAAACTGAAGATTCTATAGTTCACTAAAGTGATTTAAAATGATAACACCGTTGATACCAGAAGAGGGGGGTCCCCCAGATGGGATTTTGTGAGAAAAGACGATTTTTTAGTATTATACAGGGGATTTTACGCTTACAAGCATTATACTGATGATTTACTCAGATACGGCATCGTACCGATGATATTTCCAAAGAAGAATTTTAACCTCGAAAAAGTGTTGAATAGCATTCGGCTTACCTTAAACTTCTTTAATGACAAAGCATACCGTATAAAGGAGAAAATACAGCATTTAAAGACTATTTTAAAGGTTTTTAAGCAGAATATCATTAAATGGGAGGTATTTAAGCCAAAGCGGTCTTTAATAGAGGATGTTTTTAAAGTAATAAAAGGTACATTTTCCTTAGATAAAATACATAGATTTACACTGCCCTCTGTGACAAAGATCACTTCCCCTGGTGTCGTTTTGATTGGCATTGCTATTTCATTTGGTTTTAGAGATAAAAGAAGCCTCCAAAGGCTTGCTGAATGGTGACGTTTTGGAGTGGGTTACTGTTTTTGTATCCGATTACTTCCGTCTCACGATGAGTGATGATAGCAATTACTGTACCCTCCTACCGCGATATGGTACCGGGATGTATTCCACACTTGGTCGTCTGCCCGCCGGCTGTGGATACAGATCCATCAGCGTATATACCTCATCTGGTAGCCCTTTCTTAACGGGAAAGCCCAGTTCCTGCGCATGTTCAAACGTTATGGGATAATCATGGGTCCAGCGACCGGAGGTAAGTACATCTGCAATCTCCTTCGCTTTATCTTCACCCAATCGATCCCTCACCAGTCCATATACGAATTCTTGCACCTGTGTGAGTGCTTTTCTTGATACATCCGCAAGTATAAGAGTCTCATCTTTTATCCTGTTCCGGTCCTTCTCCTCTATGATCTTGAGAATAGACGCGGCAGGATATTCGCCCAATTGCGGATCCACAGGTCCCAGTACGGCGTTCTCATCCATGATGACCTCATCAGCTGCTAATGCCAGAAGCGTACCACCTGACATCGCATAATGGGGTATAATCACCCTTACCGGCGCCTCATGACGTTTCAATGCCAGTGCTATCTGCTCCGCCGCGAGAACCAGCCCACCGGGCGTATGCAGTACGATATCGATTGGCATGTCCTTCGGTGTCAGCCGAATAGCACGAAGGACCTCTTCTGAATCCTCTATATCTATATATTTGAATACCGGTATACCGAGTATAGCCATCGCCTCCTGGCGATGTATCATCGTAATAACACGTGACCCTCTTTTACTCTCTATCTTCTGTATCACCTTCAGTCGTGCGGTATCCAGCAGTTTCTTCTTTATCACCGGTGACAGCATGACGAACATCATGAATAGCCAGAATATATTCCACATATCGCCCATCACGTCACTGCCATTCATTTCTCTAAAAAGATAGATACATTTACATTTAATGTAATAGTAACGCAATGAATGGGAGTGTATACGTAACTTCACCCAGTCGGCTACATTTTACGCTCATAGACCTGAATGGCGAGCTTGGCAGGATTGATGGCGGTATCGGTGTCGCATTGAATGAGCCGTCCTTAACGGTAAAGGTCACACCCGTGGATGATGCGGAAACGGAAGTGGATAATCCTCCTGCGATTATACCTGTACTGGAACGAATAAAGCGAGGATTCAAGCCGGGTTTGAAGTACCGCTATAAGGTCGAGATATTGAAGCCGTTACCGCATCATGTTGGGCTGGGCTCGCGTACACAGCTCTCTTTATGCGTGGCGAAGGCGATAAGCGTGCTTGAAGAACGGGAACTGACAACATTTGAACTCGCAGAACTGGTAAGTCGTGGTGGTACATCAGGTATCGGTACCGCAGCTTTTGACCGTGGCGGGTTCATACTCGATGGTGGACATCTCTTCGGTAGCGGTTATACCGGCACGGGAGTGAAACACACATTTATGCCTTCTTCTGCATCTAAGGTACCCCCACCGCCCGTTCTCTTCCAGTACCCGTTACCAGAAGACTGGTACTTCGTGATTGCCATCCCGGAAGTGAAGAGAGGCGCACATGGTACCGAGGAGATAGAGATATTCAAAAGATACTGCCCTGTAAGTGCCACAGAGGTGGAGAAGCTATGCAGAATCATACTGATGCGAGTACTGCCCTCGGTCATCGAGCGCGATATCTATACCTTTGGGGAGTGTCTATCGATGATACAGCGGATAGGCTTCAAGAAGATCGAGGTTGAACTCCAGCACAGTATAATAAAATCACTGTTCGAGTTCTTCGCATCGCATGCACTGGGGTACGGTATGTCCTCTTTTGGACCCGCAACTTACGGGCTGGTCAGAGGCGAGAAAGCGGCACGCGAACTCGTTCAATACACGCGCGAATTCCTGGCAGAACGGCAGATAAAAGCGTCTGTCTTCCATTCATCCACAAATAATAAGGGTAGTGAAGTGATCCGCAGGTTCCATCTGCCTGCATGACCTCATTAGCTCCACACTCCATCGGTTTTCGTCCAGAATCGATGTCCGTGGGAGTCAGCATTATAATTCAACATCAATAACATCCAGCTCCTTCACTTCTGCTTCTACCCCCAGCAGACCACTTAGGCTCGGGCTCGTACGACCGCCATCGCCCGATATCAGTTCCTTTACGTACAGACCACCATCACACTTCACTTCCAGTTCACAGGTAGAGCCCGAATAGCCGACTAAATTCAGCTCGTAAATTCGTCGCCGCCGTACCAGGTCGGCTCTACGATGTACCACCCGCAGCGGTGTACGTTGCTCGATCATAGCACCATTGAGCTTCGTAACTGCATCCATCAGAGCTTCTTCTTTTACGGCTCTTCTTAGTTCCACCACCACCCGGTACGTCTTCCTTGCTTTCGCGTTCTTTATTCGGGCAACCATATCTCTGTCCACGTACCGCAGCGCTGTGACCGCCAGTTTCCCGTTATTATCCGCGTTGATCTTATCCTCGAGTGCCTGAAGATCCACGTGACGCCGGCTCGGTTCTTTCAATTCCACCACAAATGGTCGTCCTGAGCCGAGCATTCGAGCATCTATGTCCTCCCTGCCACTACCGTGCAGTATCATATCATCTGCGCCGAATTCATCAATAATGGACGTCTTTATCAATTCCTCGACCGATTCCGCATACATCTTACCCGTGAAGTTGCATCTCGCACAGCCCCTGCCCCGACATTCACGGCAGTACCATCTCGTCTGTGGTATGCCACGTTTGTATTTCAGATATCTACCGTAAATGAAGACCGGTTTCACATTTAATTCGATTTCATCGCGCCAGAGGTTCAATATAACGACGATATCAGGTTTTTCGAAATCCACACGCTTACCTGTTGCTCGTTCTATCCTCTTGCCCACCTCCCGGTTCAGTTCGGCTTTCAGTGGTTCTGCGAACACAGCACCCGTCAGTTCCCACATCAAATCCTCGTTCTCCATCAGCAGTCCGCTCACTTTCGTGCCCACCAGAAAAGAGTCATACTCATAGCGGTCTAACTTCTTCAGTGCGGCTTCCACCCACCTATCAAGGTCTGTGAATAGCCCGTTACAAAGCCAGCATTTGCCTGTCTCCAGTACCTCCCCGCTATCTGCGAGTAGCTCCTTCAGTATCTTCCCGCGCAACTCGTTCGATACACCCGAAGATATCTTCGCAAATTGCCTGCCCAGGCAGTGGTTGCAAATTGGTCCCTCACGTATTATCTTCCGTGCTATCTCCAGGATCTCCTCATTGTTCAGTTCGTCTCGCAGCATCGACTATTTCTGGATTGAAGAACGACAAATATAAAATATAGCATAGCATAGCTAAACACATGCTGCCACTTATCAGCCCAAACGCCAATATCCGTGTCTTCCCTGGCATCTGGTCTTCGCTTCTCTCATCACGGCACGCAGTATCTCCGTGGTCTCGTCCATTCTATGCCTGTCCACAGGATAAGGCACGCCATCTTTGCCACCAAACGCGAAAGAGAACTTGACCGGATCCCGCCAGCTCGGTTTCGTACCGTATATAAGCTCCGCAATGAGCGCTAAAGCCCGTACTGTTGCGGGTCCCACACCACGGATAGCGATAAGTTCTTCAAAATTTGATGGCTGATTCTCGTATGCTGTGCGAAGCGCATCCCAGTTCACCCGTCTCGGTAGCCTTAACACGTGTAGCGATACAGACTTATCATCTTTCTCGCTGGCATTGAAATTGAATAGGGTTCTCTGTCCCCTATCCCTCATCTTCAACCTGATATCGGATTCAAGCTCCTGATACAATCGTTTCAGTTCTCTACCCTTGACCAGATCGAGAGAGACATCGCGGCATTCTCTGCTATCCCTTGCGGTCATATTCAGAACGTGATTGTGCGCAAACCCCACGATACCACGGTGTGGTTCTTCCTCATACGTCTTAACAGCAGAAGATAGCCAGTGATATCGCCTTGCGTATCTATTACCGGGATTCATACCCTGCTGTATCACCGCCCATTCGCCCTTCTCGGTGATGATCATCGAGTGATGATACAGCTGATAACCATCCTGAATACATGCATTATCCACCCTGGCAGATATTCTACTGACATATTTCAGCTCCTCTATCCTGGCATCGCTGAGCCCCAGCTTTGTCCCTATCTCCTCTATATCCGATAACGTATTCAGCGATCTCTTACCTTTACCACCGGCGATACCGATACCGAACTCTTCGGGTTCTATTACGGATTTCAATACACCACAGACCACCGTTGTGGTACCACTACTGTGCCAGTCATAAGCAAGCACACATGAGAGCGATTGGAACCATAGAGGGTCTGCCAGCCGCTCTACAACGCCATTGACACCGTACTCATCGACCATCAGCTCAAATATAGCATGAGCCAGGCTCTTCATACGCTTAACCAGCCAGTACGGTGCCGAGCCACCATGAAGTGGCAGATCAACCACGCCCGACCTGTTCATTAAATCAGAGCACGTCCTTTTTTACCTGCAGAAGTGAGCCCCCGAAAAGCTCGCCCTTTTTGACGAGCGATCCAGTTGAGGTTCTTATCAGACTTTATCATGGGGTTTGTGGGTTCGACAAGTATCACCTCAAACCATTTACGTTTGCCGTCCTCTGCGACCCAGTATGAGTTGAGAACCTCCATGTTGGGATATTTGCGCGCTGCACGTTCCTCCGCGATACGCTGCAGACTCTTGCGTGGATTGATCTTATGCACACCCATCCTCTTTGGTCTTCTGCCTTTTCTCGGTCTCTGCTTGCGCCTGCCACCACGTCTGACCTTAACTCGGACAACGATAATCCCTTTTTTCGCTTTATAGCCGAGAGTGCGGGCACGATCTATCCTCGTTGGATGCTCAATCCTGACAACTGCCGGCTCTCTTCGCCATTTTATGAGCCGTTCGCGCCGCAGCTCTCCCACATACGACTCATCCGGTCTCTTCCATGCTTCGCCTACATATTCATAAAAAGACTTTACCATCGCTCATCTACTCCCTGATACGATAAAATATAAGCTATGATGATATTAATAATTCAAAACACTTATAAAATAGAAAGCAAGATTAGCGAAGTAAGAAAGAGAGTGATGAACATGGCGGATAGACCAAAACCATTGGACATATTGAACAAATCACTGAAATCACCAGTAATAGTGAAGATACGGGGCGGCAGAGAGTTCAGGGGGATACTGGCTGGCTATGACCTGCATATGAACCTGTTGCTGAACGAAGCGGAGGAGCTGAATGCGGATTCGACAGTAAAGAACATTCTGGGTGAGATACTGGTAAGGGGCGACAACGTTGTCTTCATATCGCCAACAGAGCCGAAGGCTGCGGAGAAGGAGGAAGAGGTACCCAGAACCAGGGAACAGGAGGATAAGGAGAAATGGTGAAAGGTACACCCTCTATGGGCAGACGCCAGAAGAGATCGCACATGCAGTGCAGACGCTGCGGCAGCCACTCCTTCAGCATACATGGTAAATACTGTGTGGCATGCGGATTTGGCAAATCGAGGCGAATGAGGAAATACCCGCAATGGAGAAAGAAGAAGCCGTGATGATGCTGAACTGAGCTGAAACCGGTAAACAGCAAGCCGAGGTAGCTTAGTGGACAAAAGCGCCGGCCTTGAGAGCCGGTGTCCCTCACGGGACGCAAGGGTTCAAATCCCTTCCTCGGCGCTGTAGGCTTGATAATAATAGGAAGGACGCAGGAGATATGGAAGATTCGGAATATAAGGAGCTATTGGATCGGGCTTTTGGTATGCTACGGGAGAGCGCGAAGAGCAGTGATTCTCGATTTGTTATACCCCGTGCAAAGGTCTTTATCGAGGGTAAAACCACCATATTCGACAATTTCGACTCGATTTGTAATTACATCAATCGTGAACCCGAATATGTAATTAAGTTCTTGCTGAGTGAACTGGGCACTGCGGGCAAAATAGAAGGTAATAGGGCGATATTCCAGGGCAGGTTCTCTCCCGATGAGGTACAGCGGCAAATCCAGCGGTTCATACACGAATACGTGTTATGCTGGGAATGTAAGAAGCCCGACACACACTTCTCAAAGATGGAACGGGTATGGGTACTGAAATGTGATGCCTGTGGCGCTATTAGACCGATAGCGAAGATAAAAAGTGGAGGGAGAAGGAAGTAACCTGCTATAACTCTACCGGGATACCCATTATGGTTTTCTTACCGTAATATACATCCTTTGCAATCTCAGCACACCCGATAGCTGCACTGTACCGGGTTACCGTGTATAATTCCACTTTTTTGAAGCCCATGAGCCGACTTATACGGTCCTTAAATCGTCTCTTCTCTCCCTCTGAACCCGTCAGGAATACCGCATAGTCGGTTATACCGTAGTCGTGCATTACAACATGCATCGCGGATAGTTCCATTGCAACGAGAAATGCCAGTGTATCAATAGCATGTACTACCCGCTTGCTCATGACACCCGCATTGGAAAAAGCTTCATTTGCACTCAATTTGCCAGCGTCTATATCACGTATCAGCTGCAGGTCAATAGGACCCTGACGAAGACCCGGAGCACCAATGCACGCATCTATACCACCGATTATCACTCCGTTCACCACACATATCGTCACCGTGTTGGAACTGACATCGGACATGACGAAGTTATCAAAACCTTTCTTATAGACATGATACGCAGCACCAACCTTCTCGGGACTGCCACAATGCGAGAAAAACTTCATTCTCGGATCTATATTATCACAATCGGCATGTAGTCCTGGTATAAGTATAACAGGCAGCCCCGCACCTTTTATAGCGTCAAATACGTTCGTACCTCCACCAACTATCGTGCCGGCACCACCCTCGCATCTCAAACCCCTGTCGGGCACGTTGTTCATATCCATTATCTTCGAGAAGCCGTCGCCCATCGAATAAGTCATTGCAATGAGTTCTATCGTATCTGTTCCCAGCCCTTTCTTGATACTGCTCACTATAGCATCCGGTGTCATTTCCGCTGCTTCACTGCGTAATAACTCGAAAATCTTCGCGGATTCCGTTACTGCATCTGTATTTACACCCGCATTTATACCCGCGAATCGTATTCCTGTAGTTCCATGGTCAACACCTACGAACATCTATACCCGGTTTCTCGTTTCAATTCCACCAGTTTCAACCCGCCCGGTAGATCATCCAGTACATCCACAACCACGCATCTATCACCTTCTACAAGCCCTGCTGGATGACTTAAATCATGCAGTGCAGGTTCACAATCCACCGGTTTGAATACGATCTTCGACCCTTTAACCGCATATTTCGCATCAACTATCGCTTTAATCGGCGGTTCTATTACCTCAACGACCGAGACACCGCCTTCGTGTACGTAACACTCATGCCTGATATCCTCCCTTATCTTCACCACCCGGTACCTCCTGCCAATTTCGAGGTTAGCACACGCCTTCTTCAATCTGCATTCTTCACACTTATTTGCCATGCCGAGGAATACGAATTCTTCACCCTCCTTCGCCAGCTTCTCGCCTATCAGCGTTACTATTCTACCAGCTTCCATATTCATCCCTGTCTAATCAATTAATTGATTGATTGATCAATCAATCACGCCAGTGGCAATAGCGAGCCTCTCCGCTGCCTCTTGCGTCAGACCGGATTCGCCAAGAATCGTATATCGTTCGGGATTGATCTTGTGCGCGGTAGTAAGTGCCTCGATGATGTGCTCTTCCTTTATACCCAGCTCCTTCGCGGTCGTTGGTGCGCCAATCTCTTTCAGCGTATCACGGATCAGCTGCCAGTTGTTATCACCGTATAGATAAGCCATCATTATGGTACCGACACCACACTGTTCGCCATGTAACGCCGGTCTGTCCACGATCATATCAAGAGCATGGCTGAACTTATGTTCAGAACCCGATGCAGGCGCTGAAGTGCCTGCTATGCTTATTGCCACGCCGCTTGATACCAGTGCCTTTACAACCGTCCATACCGCGCTTTCATCACGCTTCTTTATCTCTTTCGCCTTCTCCATTATCATGTTGGCGGTCATCTCTGATAGTGCCGCGGCATAACTGCTGAATTCGGCATTCTGCAACCTCTGAGCCAGTTGCCAGTCGCGTACAGCGGTATAGTTTGCGATTATATCACCACAGCCCGCAGCGGTAAACCTGAAGGGAGCGGAGTATATTATCTTGGTATCGGCGACGACCGCGAGAGGCGCCTGTGCCTCCCGCGATACCGGACTGTTTCCGTTTTCACCCCTTATCGAAGCCCGGGGCGATGCTATACCGTCATGTGAGGCAATGGTAGGAACCGAGATAAAGGGGATACCGAGTTCAAAAGAGGCTATTTTGCCTGTGTCTATAATCGTACCGCCACCAACGCTTAGTATAAATCTGCTTTTATTCTCCCTCGCGATATTTTCCACGTTATATATACTCTCACGGCTTATAGTCGGCACCTCCACCAGTTGCACATCATAACCCGAATCGGCAAGGATTTCTGTCACCTCCCCGCCTATCTTCCTCGTATAATGCACCCCTGTAACCACAAGGGCATCGCCTCGCAACCCGAGGTGTCGACATACACGGCTGATCTCTTCCAATACGCCGTGACCCACAATAAGGTCCCTCGGTAGTTGCATCCACTTCACCTTCGCAAAAGCTTCTGGTTCCATTACTTTTACGCTCACTTCCTTTTACCTATTGGATATGAGATACGTATCTTTAAAGCTTTCTTTAACCACCTTTACGATCTCATTCGTGAACCAGTGCTAAGAAGCCCAATTCTGGTTCGTAACAGCTGCCTTCCGCAATCAGCTCTTCAATCACATCCTCTATCCACGCGCCTTCCAGCCCCCGCGCCCTCAACTCCTCCATCAACCGCTCTCTACTGCTCGTACCCACATCGTGCAGGAACTTCAGAATCATCTCTTTTGCGGTTGTGTTATAATGCTGCCACAGTCGCTGTACAGCCTCTACCGCACCACTAATACACTCGTCCAGTTTAGCCTCACCATAATGTTCCAACGCACGTTGCATCCATTTGGGTTTATCTGATGCTCGTAATGCATTCACACGCTCCATCGTGCGTATGGCAGTACTGAGTATCCAGTTCTCCCTCACCACCGGTGTTGTCACCTCACAGATATTTCTGCCGATTATCAAGAAAATGCCGTCCGAATGGCGTATACGAACCTCACCGAGGAATGCCACCAAGGCACGTGGCTCTAAAATAACCTCAATGTCGGTATATATCTTGAGGGAACCCGTGGAATCGTTAATCGTCAGTCTGGTTATCCTGCCTCGTTTCTCTACCTCCTCCAGCTCTCCAATGCCAAACAGTACCGGGCATCTTGCACAGGTCGGTGTAACAATGGTGTCGTCAACAATGAAGTCACTGACTGCTAATTCCCGGGAGAACACCCGGCATGCTACTCGTGGCATGACGCTCAACTCAAATTAGAATATTACGATACCACCATATCCAACAACACTTGTTCTATCACCGGTGACATCGCCACTTGTGGCGTACTTGACCAGTAAGCCCTGCGTTGCACCGAGTCTCTTCGCGGCATGCATCAATGATGCTATCGGACCGATACCACACGCGGAAGATCGACGTGTAAATACTCGATTATAGAACTTGCCAACATCCAGCTCTGTTATCGCTTCTATCACAAACTCATCTTTATCACGGGCTATGTGATCGGGCTCATAATGTGTGAAGTCGGAAGAGGCGATTATAACAAACTTCTTATCATCGAATCTGGCTATTGTCCCGGCGAGGTCTTCTCCCACCTCGCGGGTGGTATCCGCATCACTGAGTGCCATGCAGATGGGCACGATACGGAAAGAATCGAACCGGTATTGTATAAAAGGTAGCTGAACCTCTATTGAATGCTCATGCTGATGGGCGGTCTCATCAATATCTATTATACGGCGCGGTAACGCCTCTATAAACTCGGTATCTACATCCACCCTGCCAAGGGGTGTCTGCCATGACTCCATCGAGACGGCAACAAGCGAGCCCAAACCGTAATGATTGGGACCCAGTATGATGAACGTATCGGCATGTGGCAGCCTGGCATATACATGCGCGGCAACCGTACCCGAATACATGTAGCCCGCGTGTGGCGAGACAGCGCCCACAATGTGATCATCTTCTGCCACGTCTGCTGGCACATTGGCAAAGCATCCCTCAAGCTGAGCCATCAACCCTCTTCTGTCGGATTCATAAAATGAACCTGCTACTGCTGCTCGCCTCATAAATCGGACTCGAAATCCTCCACCGAATAGTCGAATTTGAACTCGTCGTCGGTCTTGCCCTCACGTCGGTTACGTTCACGTAAGAACTCACGTGCAAGCAGCCAGTAAATAGTAGCAAGTGCTTTTCTACCGTGGTTGTTCGTCGGGATCACCAGATCAACATTGGACGTGGAGTTGTTTGTATCGCATAGAGCAACGATGGGCAATCCAAGCCGTACACCCTCCTTCAATGCCTGCGCATCTGTCATTGGATCGGTCAACACCAGAATAGACGGCTCGATGAAGTATTCACACTCCGGATTCGTCAGGGTACCTGGTATAAACCGCCCCACTATCGACATCGCACCGGTTGCCTTAGCGAACATCTCTACCGGGCGATGTCCGTATTCACGGGCAGAAACAACCAGTATGGCTGAGGGTTCATAATTAGCCAGGAAACGAGCTGCTATGCGTAAACGCTCATCAACAATCTCTATATCAAGCAAATAAAGCCCATCCGGTCTCGCCTGATAAATGAACCGTCGCATATCGCCCGTCTTCTGCTGCGTGCCTATATGAACACCGCTCGCAAGATAATCGGGACCCGGTATCAGCATCTCTACTTTATTACCTTTTACTTCTTCCGCTGCTTCTTCCATCGTTCGTTGGGATATATTATACTCCTTTATTTTATCTTTTTCTTTATTTTATTAATAGATTTTCGGGTGATATGCAAGAACAAGCCAAAATAGGGGAAAATACGGCTGAGCGAAAGGAGGAGATAAGGAAGCGGATTGAAGAACTGAGAGATCTCATTCACTATCACAACTATCGATATTACGTATTGGACGAGCCGGAGATCTCAGATGCGGAATATGACCGCTTATTTAAGGAGTTAGAGGACCTTGAAGCGAAGTATCCGGAGTTTATAACACCCGATTCACCCACGCAGCGTATAGGTGCGAAGCCACTGGAGGAGTTTGGCACTTACGAGCACAGTATCCCGATGTTGAGTCTGAACAGTGTAACAGAAGAGCACGAGGTGTGGGAATTTGACGAACGAGTGCGACGTGCACTTGGCGAGGAAGAGATAGAGTATGTGGTGGAGCCGAAGATAGACGGACTGGCGATGGAGATCGTGTACAGGGACGGTGTACTCGTCGTGGGCAGTACAAGAGGCGACGGCAGGGTGGGTGAGGATGTAACACAGAACATCAAGACGATTAAGTCGATACCTCTGCGTCTCATGAAGGAGCGACTGCCGTTACTCGAGGTTCGGGGTGAGGTCTATATGCCGGTGAGCAAGTTCAAAGAGCTGAATAAAGAGCTGGGCAGGCGAGGCGAACGAATGTTTGCGAACCCGCGAAATGCCGCTGCTGGTTCTGTCCGGCAGTTGGATCCGCGAGTGACAGCATCGCGCCCCCTTGATTTCTTCGCTTATGGTGTCGGCAGGGTCGAGGGCAGGGAGTTCAGAACCCAGTGGGAGATACTGAATTATCTAAAGGAAGTTGGGTTTCGCGTTAGCCCACTTGTGCGACTGTTCAGGAAAATAAGAGAAGTGATAGAATACCATGATGAGTTGGAGAAGATACGGGCCGAACTGGATTATGAGATTGACGGTGTTGTTGTGAAGGTGAACAGCATAGAGCAACAGAACAGGCTGGGTACTATCTCAAGGAGTCCGAGATGGGCGATAGCATACAAATTTGCGCCACGGGAGGAATTCACGAAGGTGAAGGATATAGTGGTGCAGGTCGGTCGTACTGGCGCGTTAACCCCCGTTGCGGTACTTGAGCCTGTACAGATAGGTGGCGTTACTGTCAGTCGAGCAACGTTGCATAACGAAGAGGAGTTGAAGAGAAAGGATGTTCGAATAGGAGATACCGTGGTGGTAGAGCGTGCAGGAGATGTAATACCCGAGATCGTCAGTGTTGTGAAATCGAAGAGAACAGGCGCGGAGAAAGAATTCAAGATGCCGGATAGATGTCCGGTCTGTGGCGCGGAAGTACTGAAAGATGGTCCGATAAGGCGTTGTATCGGTGTTGCATGCCCCGCTCAGCTGAAGGAGCGGATAAAACATTTCGCATCACAGCGTGCAATGGACATAGAAGGGCTCGGGGGGAAGGTGATAGAACAGCTTGTGGATCGCAAGATGGTCTCAGATCCTGCGGATATCTACTTCTTGACCAAACGCGATCTGCTGAAACTGGATCGTATGGGTGAGAAACTGGCACAGAAGATTCTGGATGCGATCGATAAAAGCAAACAGACCACTTTTGAACGATTGATCTATGCGCTGGGTATAAGGCACGTGGGAGAACACACGGCATCTCTGCTCGCTTCTCACTTCAGGGACATGGATGAGTTGCGGAACGCCTCTTATGATGAACTGGTGAGTATCCCGGAGATAGGTCCGGAAGTCGCGCGGAGTATAATTCTTTTCTTCGAGCAGGATAGTACAGACCGTTTATTGCGTAAGCTGGAAGAGGCGGGTGTACGTTATGAAAAGCTACCGGAGGTTAAGAAAGAAGCGACTCTGGCTGGTAAGACGTTTGTATTCACTGGTAAGCTCTCTATACCGCGGGAAGATGCGAAGAGGCTGGTGGAAGAGCTGGGTGGACGAGTTGCAACGAGTGTCTCGAAGAAGACCGATTACGTGGTAGTAGGCGAAGATCCTGGCTCCAAGCTGGTGAAGGCGCAGCAACTCGGTGTTAAAGTAATAGATGAAGAGGAATTCATGGCGCTGACGGGCAGGAAATGAAGATACGTTATTGGTTTTTTTATTTTACACGTTTATTTTATCATAGGTATGGGGTATGGATACAACCGAGAACATCATATACATAATAGATGTCACCAATAGAGACGGGGTACAGACGTCAAGATTGGGTCTGGCGAAATTAGAGAAGACTCTGTTGAATATCTATTTAGACGAGATGGGTATTTTTCAGAGTGAGTTCGGGTTCCCGGTTACGAGGCACGAGACGAATTATTTGAACGCCAATCTTGAGCTGGTGGAGATAGGCGCTCTGAAGCGTATTCGACTCGGTGGCTGGCTGCGTGCAATGAAAGAGGATGTAGAGCTGGGTTTCAAGCTGGTACCGAAGTTGAAGCATGTCAATCTGAGTATATCAACATCGAAGCAGATGATAGAGGGCAAGTTCAGGGGTAAGTACTCATGGGATGACATAATAGAGATGATGTGTGACGCGGTGGATGCGGCTAAGAGTCATGGTGCGGAGTCAATAGGGGTGAATGCGGAAGATTCATCGAGGACCGAGCTGGAGCATCTGATAGAATTCGCGCAGGCTGCGAAGGAGCATGGTGCAGATCGGATAAGGTATTGTGATACCCTGGGCTATGATGATCCATTCACGATCTATGATCGTGTGAAGAAGCTTGCGGAGGCGATTGGTATTCCCATTGAGCTGCACTGTCATAATGATCTTGGTATGGCGGTTGCGTGTTCGGTTGCAGGTGCTAAAGCTGCAGTAGACGCTGGTGTTGATGCGTACATCACGACAACCGTTAATGGGCTGGGCGAACGAGCGGGCAATGCAGACCTTGTCTCAACGATCCTCGCTGTTAAGAAGTCGAGTGGATTCCATGATAAATATCGTCTGGACGAGCATATAGACCTGCGATATGCGTGGAAGATCTGTAAATATGCATCGTTATCGTTCAGAGTGCCCATACCGGTAAATCAGCCTGCAGTTGGTGAGAATGCATTTGCTCACGAGTCGGGTATACATGCGGATGGCGCGTTGAAGGACAGCAGGAATTACGAGCTGTATGACTACCGGGAGGTTGGGAGAGGTCACATAGAGGTGATAGAAACCGGCAGGCAGATAACTGCGGGAGAATACTCGGGTATAAAAGGATTCAAGAACGTGGCGGGCAAATACAAGTTGAGGTTCAGGGATGATGAGGAGGCGAGGGAGATACTGGAACTCGTGCGATACGCGAACGTGCATACCCAGAAGCCAGTGACCGAGGACGAGATGAGATTCATAGCAAAGTATCCTGAGCAGGCAAGGAAGATTATGTCGGTACAACCATGACCCGATTTGCCGCTCGTATGAGGGATGTTAAACCTTCCGCGACGTTCAAGTACGATGCAGCCGCGAAGCAGCCGGGCGTGATCAACCTCACGATTGGTAGACCTGGTTTTGATACACCGGTAGTGATAAAGGAAGCAGCCAAGCGTGCACTGGACGATGGAAAGGTTCACTATACGGCATCAAAGGGCATACTCGAGCTGAGGGAGGCGATTGCTGCCAAACTGGAACGCGAGAATAACATCAAAGGCATCGATGCGGATAATATAGTTGTCTCAGGCGGTGGGAAGCAGATATTGTACTGTATATTGATGGCACTTGTGGATAACGGCGATGTCGTGGCGATACCGAACCCCTCGTGGGTGAGTTACGAGGCACAAATTCGACTCGCGGGTGCGGAAGTCGCGTGGTTGAAGTTGAATCCCGAGGATGGTTTCATACCGGGTGATGAGTTCCTCGTTGCTCTTGAGTACAGTAAAGCCAAACTGTTAATTCTGAATTCACCTGCAAATCCTACTGGCGCGGTTATTCCTGAACGTACGATCAAAGAGATAATGGATATCTGCGAAGATAAGGACATATACGTGATATCAGACGAGGTATATGAGAAGCTGATCTACGAAGGCAGGCATTACAGTCCCGCCAGCGAGTACGAGAATGTGATAACCGTGAATGCGTTCAGCAAGACGTACAGTATGACCGGCTGGCGGCTCGGGTACTGTGCTTGCAGCGATCGTACGGTGATTGAGAAGATAGCGATAGTGCACCAGCAATCGCTCTCATGCTGTACTTCGTTTGCGCAATATGGTGCTCTGGCATCGTTCACCAGGGATGCGGAAGATGCAATGACGCGTATGGTAGAAGAGTTGAGGATACGAAGGGATTATGTGATGGAACGACTGGGCGAGCTGGATGGTGTAGTGTGTGAGAAGCCGGGTGGTGCGTTCTACGTGTTCCCGTATTTCAGAGATGTTGATGATTACGAACTGGCGGATAGGCTACTGAGACGGGGTGTGGCAGTGATACCAGGTAGTGCGTTCGGCACACAGGGGCGTGGCTGTATCAGGATAAGTTATGGCGGTGCGGACCTGAACATGCTGTCCCGGGCGTTTGATAGGATTGCAGAATGCGTGTGAATACCGGTTATATTTATTTAGATTTTCATATCCCTGCCGGGTGCCCACCATATATCCGGCTCTATCGTTCTCAACCCGCTATAATCGCCTCTTAAACACTTCTGTACCACCTCTATCAATTGATCGGTCCTGGACGCGAGATAGTCGCGTGCAGTCTCGTAAATCTCAGCCTCGCTTTTTGTTATTGCACCGACGTATTCATCCAGTATCTTACGGTATACACTCAAAAAGCCGTGCTTGAACTCCACCTTCCAGGGTAATGTCCTCTTTATATCCTCAATTACTTCGGAATTCGGTGGTAAAAATAATGGCACGCCCAAGATGCTATATCGATCTGTATCATGCTCATAATACCGTTTCAAGAAAGCATTGATCGCGAACCTCTGCATTCGTCTCGCTATCACTTCTTCCTTCTCACGTACGTAGAGCGGTGCCATAGACACCATTGAGTGCCCGGTACTGTCACTCGCTTTTTCCGCCAGATCGGAATATAACGCCGAATAATCGGTCTTATGGACGTGCGAATGCGTATCTTCATGTACCTGTCGCGTGAGTAAGAACCTGAGTACCGTGAAGTTGTATGCATGATATCTCGTCTTTATCAACCATTCCTTTATTCTCGTCAGTTCGTAGTTCTCGATAAGTATGTAAGCTGTATCCTCCTCAATCGCAAAGCAGGAGAAGTACAACATCTTCAGATGGTCTTTGACCGTAGTTCGCCCCGCATTAACGGCTTCTACAAGCCTCTCGCCTATCCTGACCCTTGCACCCCGCATACCAACCGCATCTTCAAACTCGGGCAGGTAGTCTTCGATCTCGTGTAACAGCGATAGATACAAATCACTGGATATCCCGTTCCTTCGATTGATGTAACCGAACGGTTCTTCATCTGCCAGCACCAGCGCCCGTTTCGATTCCCTGGTCAATTTCAACCAGTCGCACATGTTCTAAAGCCACATACTGATCTGCGTTTCAATCCGCTTCTTCAAAGAAGAACTCGTCACATAACGGGTCTTCAGCTAAAAAATCTCCGGTATGGATATATGCACGTACGCGGCAGCCACCGCATAGATACCTGTGCTTACATCGTGCGCATCTGCCCTTCACTTCTCTATCCCTGAGCGATCGGAATACCTGCGAATCGAGTATCGCACGAAGCCCCATATCCTTTATGTTGCCTGCTTTAACATCCAGCAGCGGGCATGGTACAACATCGCCATTGGGCTTAATTGATAGCATTCCCGTTGCAGCACGACATCCAGGCAGCTCAGAGAAGAAGAAATCGGGCACGAAGAGCCCCTCTTCTGCTTTCCTCTTCAGTATCACCCAGTATTGTGATGCCTGCGTGGTGCATATATCAAGACCTTTCTCTATCCTGCGTTGTTCATCGTATAGCAACAGCAGGTTGTTTATGTATTCCTCCATACTCAGTTCATCTGCGGGTATCTTCGCCTCTCCCCTGCCCAGCGCTATATAATGGAAGAATCTGCACTGTCTGGCACCCAGTTTCAGTGCAGTACTGATTATATACGAAGTATCCTCTTCGTTCTGCTTCATTATACAGGGATCGATGACGAGTTCCATACCCGATTCTTTACATAATTGTGCGGCTCTTACCGCTTTATCGTATACGCCCGATCCCCGGATTCTATCGTGCGTCGCCGGTCTACCGTCGATAGGAATGATAACCTCCCCAATACCTGCTTCTTTTAGCCGCTTTACCAGCCTGTCATTGAGCGTTGTACCGTTGGTTGCGAGTGTTAAACGTAAACCCTTCTCATTTGCATATTCTATGAGTTTGAATATATCCTCTCGCATCAGGGGCTCACCACCACCAAGTGTTATATTCGCATCGGATCCGAATACAGAAGCTATTTCGTCTATAACCGCACAGGCTTCCTCGGTGGTGAGTTCGTCATCCAGAGGGTTACCCGCACTATAGTAGCAATGCAAACACCGTAGATTACAGGCACGCGTCACGTTCCAGTTGATGCTATACACTTTATATCACCCCTACTACTATGTTCTTGTAGATAAAGTATAACTTCTTTCCACTGTACTATCTAAGCCCGGCGGTATCATACTCCTTGATAGTAAACATGCCATAATCCACCACTTATTAACGACTGACCTTTTTGGGTTCCAGTACTGCTTTCTCGATTATGTATTGACCATTAAGGCTCCTGGCGTCCCATACGCTGCTACTCTTCACTATCCGAATCCGTTCATCGAATAGCGGGCAGTTAACGACGAACGTTTCGAACTCACCACCTTCTCCTGCAATATCCACATTGCGTATACTACAGAGCGCGTCAAGCGCTTCACGATCAATTCTCCTGCCAAGCCAATCGTCCGTGAGTCCATAAGCAGCAACTGCTGTTATCAGTATCTCGAAACCCGAATCCAGCATCTCAGTCCAGAGTTCTCTGCGGTCTCTGCCCCATAACGGCGCTAAACTGACCAGTCCGAGTTCTTCACATATCCGCTCTATCCGGTTCTTCTGGTACTCCGAGCCTATTGCTCCAGATACAACGCCTTCCACACCGTAACAGTCCAGAGCTTCACGTAAAGCCGTCTTGAGGTCTCCAAGCTCTTCCTCTTTGTTACCCGCGGAATGGCGGAAAATAAGCGGCAGCCGCATCGCCTTCGCCTGCAGTCTGACGAGTTCTATGTTCGGTACATGATACATGTACGATTCCGGGTTATACGATTTGACAGTTACAATAACGCAGATTTCGTGTATTCTACCAGCCATGTACGTAGCATACAGACTGTCCTTACCACCGGATACCAGCGCTGCCAGTTTCATTCTTCGAGCACCGACCTGAATGTGAGCGTCATTACGGCGGTAATCACCAGTAGAAACGCCAGTAACAGCCGCAATTCCGGTATGTCCCATATAGCATAACCTTCGAGTACCTTCTTCGTCGCTACCACCGCAGACAATAGTGCGGGTATGCATACAGGAATGAGTAGAAAGGAGAGGAGTAAAGTCTTACCCTCTGAGAACATCACGAGTCCGGAGATAAAAGAACCGGCAAATGCGAGACAAATCGCGCCGAGTATACAAACCAGTAGCAGTGAGGGCAATTGCGTTCCAACGGGTATGCTGAGGAATATAACCGTTGAGGGTATCAGTATACACTCGACAAACAGGAGCAGTGCGATACCGTAAATGATTTTACCCGTGAGAATCGCCATTGGCGAACATGGCAGGGTCTTCAAACCGCCGAGCGTGCCCAGATCCGCCTCCCGCATGAAGGATGTGGTGAACGTGAGTATGCTGGTGAAGAAGAGTATCAGCCATAACAATGCTGCTGCTACTTCGGGTGATGGCGCACTCGCAATGCCGAAAGCGAATTTACTGATGAGTATGGATCCAAACGAGAACGCGAATATCGATATAAGCTCGTAAGAGCGTCTGAATTCTGTCCGCAAGTCCTTACTGGCAATGCCCAGTGCCGCTCTCGTGAACTCGTACGTCATTTTCTTCTCTATTACGGTCTTAACATGATATTATCATAATATTATTTTACTGTACTACATCGACCCATAAATGGAGTGATCGATAGACCACAACATCATCATCCTGTTTATACAGCAGGAATTCCAGTTTCTGATGTCTGCCCGTTCTATCCGGTCTGAAGCTGAAAGGATGTTCCCACGTCTCGTTATTTGATAGTTCGACCGTTCTATCCTCTATCGTGCTATTATCAAACCGTACGACAAGCCGATATAGAACCGTATCATATTCGTGGTTTACGATACCTATTATCACTTTGCCCGGCTCACCCTGTTTCAGTACCGTCGGGTAGTCTGAAGCAGTACCGTTGGGTCCAAGGATATAGAACTCTGTGAACCTCTCGCCCTGTTTCGGCGTCACTATCACGTAGATAGTAACGGAAATAGAAACGATGATAGAAATAATGAGAATGAAGGACAATAGCGAATCTAAACGGTTCTGCTTCTCTATGCCTCTCAATCTCACCTGCTCTTATTTTATCTGTCTTATTCTGCCTACCTTTGTGCACCAGTTCTTGCCACCAGCTCCTGCAATCGCGCCTGTAATTTCTGCGCTTCTTGCTCTATCCGTTGCATCATTCCAGCCAGTTGACGCTGTGATTCTTCCAGTTCCTTCTTCTTGTCCTCCAGGAACTTTATAGCAGAATCCGGGTCCTTCTCTGCGCTCACACCGCCTCCAATGCGTACTATTATCCTGTCTGTGTTGCTGAGCGTGACATAAACAGATGTACTGGCACCAACGGGTACTATCAGTTCATCACCGGGTTTCATATTCTTCAGGTATTTTAACGTCTCTATCGCCTTATCATGTTCGGCTATCGCCTGTTGAACCATAACCAGCTCCTGCGATGTTGTCTCCGCCTGCGCCTGGTACTGCCGTAATCGCAGCACCAGTGACTGCACTTCGGCTTCCGTCTCCTTATCTCCACCACTACTTACCTGCTCTTCCATTCTTATCACTCTTAATATATCTCATCCCATACATTATAAATAAAGTAAGCGATGGAGGTTGTGAGAATACCGGGTAGAATCGTATCAAAGGGGGTAGCAACGGGTCCGGCACTGGTCTCACGCCAGCGGATTTCGTTCCTCGGTGCTGTAGATCCCAAAACCGGCGTCATAGTTGACCGGTCACATGACCTCTACGGTCAGTCGATATCCAACAGGATACTGATATTCCCGGGTGGTAAAGGCTCTACTGTCGGCTCGTACGTCATATATCAGTTAAAATTGCACGCTAAGAGCCCGTTAGCCATGGTCATCACAAATCGTGTGGATACTATGGTGGCGGTCGGTGCGATAATAGCTGAGATACCAGCAGTTGAATCGATCGAACTCAACCCTGACAGGATAAGGAATGAAGAGGTACTTGTAAATGGTACAGAGGGCTATATTGAACTACGATGAGAATACGAGGCAGATACTGGAGCGACAGGGCTATCATTTCGTGGGTGCACACAGCCACAGCGCGGTGAAGACCTGCCTCTGGTTGCGTAAGTCGTTACGTGGCGAGGGTAACTGCTACAAAGGCAAATTCTACGGGATTCATGCGCATCGCTGTCTTCAGATGACGCCATCGGTATTCTGTAATCAGCGCTGTGTGCATTGCTGGCGCCCTCTTGAAGCTTTCAATATTGACACGAAGCGGCAAAATGTCATCTGGGATAGCCCGGAAGAGATAGCGGAAGCATGCATAACGGAACAGAGACGGCTGGTATCGGGGTTCAAAGGCTCGATAAAGACGAATATCAGGGCTTTCGAGGAAGCGAACCAGCCGAAGCACGTGGCTATTTCACTGATCGGTGAGCCCACACTGTATCCTTATCTGGCTGAGCTCATAGAAGCGTTCCATGCACGTGATATGACGACCTTTGTGGTCTCCAATGGTACGAACCCAGAAATGATAAGAGAGATAAACCCCACACAACTCTATATCTCCTTGAACGCACCGGAGGAGAGTATATACAGGTGTGTTGCACATGCTAACTACTGGGATGAGATAATCGAATCGCTGGAAGTGCTGAGCGGTAAGAACTGCCGTACGGTGATAAGAATCACGTGTATAGAGGGTCTGAACATGGAGAATCCGGCAGGCTATGCGGATTTACTCAGCCGGGCAAAGCCCGATTTCATCGAGGTGAAGGCGTACATGCATATCGGATACTCGAGGATGCGACTACCCCGTACCGCCATGCCTGCGATATCGCGTGTAAGGGCATTCGCAGCAGATATTGCCGATCACCTGCAGGGTTACAGGATAGTGGACGAATCGGTGCCAAGCCGTGTGGTGCTTATCGCTTCCAGGACCAGTTCTATTCACATAATGTAGCCAATTTTTTTCATTTATTGCCCGATGAGCTCGATACCGAGCCTTGTATCTTCCAGTTCCTCACTCCATCGTCTGAAATCCCACCATAAAACTACGGTAATAGCCAGCAGGATCAGCAGATAAACAGCAACTATCTTCAGGGTATCGAGCATCAATCTCCGATAAACGGCATCGATCTCCGCCCCTTTTGCACTTATCGCGTCCAGTTCCGGATCACTATGCTTCTCGTATATCCGCTTCGCACGTTCGAACGAATCACGTGCCCTCAGTATCTCCATGAATGCTGCACCGAATAATGCGGGCTGTGTGGCATTATGGAGGTGGCGTTCCGAATCCTCCATGTAAGCTCTTGCTCGTGCCATATCACGGTCATACACACGCTCATCGTGTCTCGCTTCGAACTCCATCCTTGTGGCATCGCTGTGCATTCCACCAAGCGCGTATGTGGTTGCACTCAGATACTCGTACTCTATCTTCAATTTGGTCTCCGCCGTATCAGCAGCAATATCCTGAAAAAAGGACCCCTCTCTTCGGTAGAAACGCTTGAGTGCGAGCTCTAAAAGCAGAGGTATACCGTTACTTTCTGGTATATCGTATGCTCGGAGTTCATATATGGACTCGTTGATCATTTCTGCTTTCTTTATAGCTTCACGATGATACGATGGATCATCATTCTTACTCAGAGCGGTCATTGCATCAAAATCTTTTACTATTGCTATGAACAGGTCGACCCAGTTTCTACAATCCTCCGTCACAGCCGAACCATGCATTCCCTGTATCACCGCCTGCGTTTTCGCTTTTGCCAGTACCAGCTCCTTGTAATCGCCGAATACAGGGCTGTTCAGTGATATTATATCACGCAGCAAAACCCGTTTCAGTTCATCAGAGCCAGCTACTGGTGATGCACAGGCTAATAGAAGCAATATCAATACAAGTACAGCCATGCCACCGCGTATTTTCATCTCTATATTTATGGTATGTGCGATATGATTTTAATGATATGGCATACCTTCTGGCAGGAGTAGGAACTGCAGGAAACGCTATACTCAAGTCGGTGCTGAGTTACAAAGAGGTTAAACGGGATAAGCCAGTAGTGCTCAAGCTCGGAGAAGACGCGGGAAATAGAATAGACCGCGAATTAACCCGTGCATCTGGCACCGACTTCGGGCTCGTATTCTCTGAACTCAATGATAGTGACGTTTCACATCGCGTAGCCGGACAGTTACATGAGCACGGTATAAAGCAGCTGTTTATCGGTGTTCTACCAGCACGACGGCGACAGAAGAGCGAGAATATAATATCGGCGTTTTATGCACTTGAAAAGCTGAAAGAATATGTTAATACCTTCATACTTGTTGATAATCAGAGGATAGCGCATCTCCCCAACTTCGAGGAATATATTCCGCAATATAACCGCTATATAGCATCCTGCATTGTGGATATACTTGCCGGACTGCGAGGTGGCGAATCGATAGAATTTGGAAGGTTGCTGGCTTTACTTTCATTTGATGACGAACCGGGCTATGTGGCACTGTCTCGATCTTCCGAGCTGACAAAAGATCTGCCCGGCTATATCCTGCCTTTTATTATGCCGAAACCGCTCGACCTCAGGACTCTCGTTCGGATATCACTGGAGAAGCTCAGTATCGCGGACGCTCCCGTGAGCAGTGAAAAGTGTGTGACCTTTCTCCGTGTACCTGCATACTATATCGATACGGAGCATCTCGACAAGGACCTGGTAGTGGATTTCATGCATATGTATGCCCGGGAGTGCTATGTGGTGGTCTGTAGCACGGGACGTAATATAGCCGCGATAACCAATCTCTTCGCTTACAGGTTCGAACAGTTAAAGCGACTGCGTGAATTGAGGGGGCTTGCTCATGAGGGGCTATAAGTACAACATACTGCTGTCACTGGTGTTTCTCTTACTGGTACTGGGCTCCATCTTCGTACTATTCAATACGGGCTCCGATCTCGCAATAACTATTATATTGATCTTCATACCGGTTATGATCGGTATATCGTTCCTGATACGATATCTCGTCACGGTACGCAAGAGGAGCATAAGGGAACAGGTGATGGAGCGTGATATACGGGGCATTGCGAACCGATATAAGGAGCACATGCGAATATTACAAGATCTCGAGGATAAATACAGGATAAGTACAGAAGAGTTCAGAGCAGACCTGCAGAAGGTGAAGGAGGGTTTGTCCGAGCTGGGCTGTGAGGTGACCGGGCGATTGCGGATTGACCGTGCACGATTGCGGAAAGTGGTATTTTCAGATGTTGAGTGGTTGAATAAGCTCTTCGATGAGATAACAGAGCGGCAGGGATTGATATTATACTCACGAGCACGCGCCAGATGTGAGGAGTATTTAAAGTCGCTGGAAGAGCTCAAACTCGCGGGTTATGAAGCCATAAACGTACAAATAGAGCAGATGGTGGGTAAACTGGAAGATACGAGTGTTATGGACGCCGGCGTACTTGAGCTTGCAATGTACCTTAACGAGGTCTCTTCGCTTATAGAAGAGGCGCTGAGCGTATGTGTGCGTACAGCAACAGATTTAGAGGTAGTAGCGCGAGAGCGTGCAGGTGCAGATACCGCCAGGGTCCGGACAGATATAAAGCTCGTGGAACGGAATATCGAGCATGGTAATTACGAGAACGCGATGGAGATACTGAAGGGCGTTATTAAACGATTGAGTAAGGCATTGACCGCCGAATTTGAGCGATACAGGGCTAATGCGATTGCACTGGTGAGTATCGTGTTGACCGAATCCGGGAGAGAGGATGAAGAGGCTATCGCTCTTGGGGCGAGAATAGAAGGGTGCAAGAAACCCTCGCAGATGCTGGAGTTACTTAAGCACGGTGCAGCCCTGAAGAGCCTATCGGTGGTCAGGTTAGAGGATATTTATAAGCGGATATTCGAACTGGAGTCAGAGCTAAGGGCAGCGAATCCAGGTACAGACCTGTATCCGGTCGAATACTGGCAGGATTATAAGATGAATGAGATAGATGAGTTGAAGGCGCTATTGCGAGATGATGAACGTATGGACGAATTCGTACGCCGATACAGGCAACTTGCTTCTGATGCATACTCGAGACTGAAGTACGATTCGGAACGGCTGGAGTATATAAAATTGCGAAATGGATGAAAAAATTGATTTTTTATTTTTTAATAACACAAAGAGAAAAGGGATAGCAATGACAGAGATACCATATGGTGACTATCAGCTGGAAGTGGCCATAGAAGGAGCGGAGCTGTTAGAATGGGATGTCAGCAATACCGGAGCAGAAAGATCCGGTAGTGATATAATAAAGGATGCAATAGAGCATCCCGTGGGCACTAAACGGCTGAATGAGATAATAGCTGCGAGGGATGATGATAGCAAAATAGTTATAGTTGTGGATGATCATACGAGGGATACTCCAACGGTGGAGATGCTCGATGCACTGGTCAGGGAGATTGGTGATTGTGATAATCGAATCACGATACTCGTAGCCTGTGGTACTCATTCACCACCTTCCGCTGAAGAACTGAATAGAATACTCGGTAAATATGCCCGGCAGTTTGAGGTGGTGGTTCATGATTGTGATGCCCCGGATCTGGTTTATGTCGGTACTACAGCCAGAGGTACGCCTGTCTGGCTGAACAGGACTTATGTTGATGCGGATATCCGAATCCTGACGGGGGATATAACGCTTCATTACTATGCAGGGTTCGGTGGCGGACGAAAGAGTATACTACCGGGCATATCATCACGCGAGACGATAAAGCAGAACCATGCACTCTTAATCGATGAACGTGCGAGCGCGGCAAATATAACCGATAATCCTGTACATCAGGACATGACCGATGCTGCGGCATTTGCACCGCCGGATTTCATTATTAATACCATCGCTGATGCTTCGGGCGCGATAGTCTCGGCGTATGCGGGCGATCTGAACGCGGTATTTGAGAAGGGTACCGGGATTGCGAAGGAGTTATTAATACACGAGACGGATTTGTTCGATGCCATAGTGGTGAGCGCAGGTGGTTTCCCCAAGGATCGGAATCTGTATCAGGCGACGAAAGCGATTCAAAACTGTTATAATGCCGTTAAACCCGGTGGCTGTTTGATACTGGTTGCCGAATGTCGGGAAGGGATAGGGGATGCATTTTTTGAGGAGTGGATGAATAGTTATGAGAGTTACGAAGCAACTGAAGAAGCGATCAGAGCGCATTTCGTACTCGGAGGTCATAAAGCGTTTTATATGCGGAAAGTGATGCGGTATCTTCGGCTTTCGATAGTATCTGAACTCGATCCTGATCTGTTGCGTAACTGGGGGATACACGCGTACACGTCGCTTGAGGCAGCCCTTGAGAGCGAGCTTAATGGTAACTTTAAAATAGGGATAGTGAGAAATGGCTTAGATACTTTATTAGTTCCAGACAAATTATTTAAGAAGGAGCAATGACAAACCTGGCAAAGCAGCGGCGGATCGCAGCAAAGTTGTTGAAGGTGGGTGAGGGTAGAGTATGGATAGACCCTGAAGCGACGGAGGATGTAGCAGAGGCGATAACAAGGGAAGAGATCAGGGCATTGATAGCCGATGGCGTGATAAAGAAGAAACAGAAACGGGGCGTTAGCAGGGGTAGAGCGAGGCTGAGAGCGCTGAAGAAAACTATGGGGCGCAGGAGCGGTCATGGATCAAGAAAAGGTGCTAAAGGGGCGCGCAGGAGCAGGAAACGGCAATGGATCATCCGTATAAGGGCGTTACGGCGCAGATTGAAGGAACTAAGGGCGGATGGTACGATTGATAAGAGCCTGTATCGCAAGTTATATAATAAGGCGAAGGGGGGCGAGATAAAGAGCGTGGCTCGGTTGGAATCGATAATAGAGCAGGAAGGAGCGAAATTGTAGGATGATGGTAAAAGTACGATCAATTGGAGGACCCACGTATAGGGTTCCATTCAGGCGGAGGAGGGAAGGTAAGACTGATTACCGTAAGCGATTGAAGTTACTCATGAGCCATAAGCCGCGGGTGGTGGTCCGGAGAAGCAATAAATACATAAGGATACAGATGGTAGAGGCAGATAAGCAGGGCGACCGGACATTTGTGGATATTAGTTCTGCGCAACTGAGAGAATACGGGTACGAAGGCGGGGGTAAGAATCTGCCGGCAGCGTATCTTACGGGGTTGTTGTTCGGTAAGAAGTCAAAAGAGGCGGGATTTGAGGAGGCTATACTTGATATTGGACTCCACACACCCGTGCATGGCTCACGTGTGTTCGCGGCACTGAAGGGTATTGTTGATGCCGGGCTGGAGGTACCACACGATCCTGTTGTTTTTCCACCCGATGAGAGAATTAGAGGCGAGCATATCGCATCATATGTCGGTGATTCGTCAATAATTGATAATTTTGAATTAGTAAAGGAGAGGATATTAACGGATGGCAGGAATAAGGCATGATGAGGATGAATGGGAACCGGTAACGAAATTGGGTAAACTGGTGAAGAGCGGTGAGATAACGACGATAGAGGAGGCACTGAAGTCACGATATCCAATAAAGGAGTATCAAATAGTAGAGACGCTGCTGCCCGATCTCAGTGAGGAGGTACTGGACATCAATATGGTGCAGCGGATGACCGATTCTGGACGCAGGATCAAGTTCAGGGTGTGTGTGATCGTGGGCAATAAGGATGGATATCTCGGTCTGGGGCTGGGTAAAGATGCTCTGGTACGTAACGGTATATTGAAAGCGACGCGTGCTGCGGAGTTGAATATCCACTACATAGAGAGGGGTTGTGGTTCATGGGAGTGTAACTGTGATGAGAAGCACTCGTTACCGTTTGCGGTTCGCGGTAAGTCCGGTGGTGTAGAGATAACACTGAAACCCGCACCGCGAGGATTGGGACTCGCAGCTGGAGATACACCGAAGAAGGTACTGGAATTCGCAGGTATAAAGGATGTATGGACGAAGACGAAGGGCAGTACCCGTACGACGTTCAATCTTGCTATGGCAACATTCAATGCTCTTGTGAAGACATCATCAATAAAGAGATAAGATAAAATGACATTATACGCGATAGTAAAACTGAGGGGAAGAGTGGGTATAAAGCCGGAAATAAGGTACACGCTGGAGCTACTGAGGTTACACCGGGTGAACCACTGTGTGGTGGTGGAGGACAGCGAGTATTATCGAGGCATGATAAAGAAAGTGAAGGATTACGTTGCATGGGGCGAGATATCGAAAGATATGCTGGAGTTGCTATTGAAACGGCGGGGTAGACTGAAAGGCGGGAAGAGATTGACCGAGGAGTATCTACGCGATAACACCCCTTTTGGATCGTTCGAAGCACTGGTAGATGCTCTTTGTTCGGGTGAAGTGAAGATGAAGGATCTGATGAGGTATGGGATCAAACCCGTTTTCAGGTTGCATCCACCACGTAAAGGGCATCGTGGTATCAAAAAGAGTGTGAAACAGGGAGGCGAGCTCGGATATCACGGTACCGAAATAAATGAACTGCTATACAAGATGAGGTAGCTCTCCTTTTATTCTTCTGCCCGGGATAAAAAATAGTAGGGGGGAGAAGAAATTTCGAGGTTTTTCTATTTATTTCAAACCGTGTATCTGTGATATCTCCCCAACATGGCAAACTGTACAATCTTTGCCCCTTGAAAGGTGTATATCCACGAGATTACCGTTGCTTGGTTTCAATGGATCCGGATAGCCATGACATTCCTCGCAGGTTGTACCACCAGGTCCTTTCTTTGGTATCGTCGGTATCTTACCATGACATACTATACATCCAACGGTAGAGGGGTGAACGGTATGCACAGTAGCGTTTCCCGTCTTGCCACCATGACAGCCATTCGCAAGGTTCGGCTTGCCCGCGTAGTCAAAGCAACCTGGTTTACCATTTACCAGCAGTCCACCCTTTACATGAGCCTGTAAGTTTGCCGTTGCCTCACGTTTGTGACACATCTCACAACTGGTCTTGGTGGATGGTTGCGTTACCACTGGAGCTGGTGTCGGTTTTGGCGTCGGTTTCGGTGTTGCTTTTGGTGTTACTTTGGGTGTCGCGGAAGGTGCAGGCGTCTTCGTTGGCTGCTCCACACAGCCTGCCAATACCCCCACCAACACTACTGCAATGATAGCCACCACTAATTTCTTCATCATTTCACACCACTGTATTCGTATTCGCACTTATCACTATAAAAACTTTTCTATTTTGATGCTGTGTTGCATAATTAAGT
>JAODGH010000058.1 GCA_025464325.1 Methanosarcinales archaeon
CAATTGTTTTTCATCTTATGGGTGCATTACCTATATTTTATGATAGAAGGGGGTATTTAAGTTTTTCGATTTTTTTGCTGTGTTGCATAACTCACGCAAAATAGTAGCATACGCCTTTAAAAGCATAACAAAGCGTTGTAATAGCTTCTTCTGAGTTTGTACCAATAAGCGCTCACCCACCTCTAATTAGCAAAAGGTGGAAGGAATAGCAGTTTTTCAAATAATTATGCAACACAGCACCTATCCAACGAACTTTTTATATTACTTTTATCAGCTATCTATTCCGGTTTTTAAAGTTTATTCCATTTTCTATTCCACGATTCGTGTGGTCTCTACTGTAAATCTGGTTGCTGAAGTGGTTTTTTTGGAAACCCTCAAGAGTTTTTTCTGGCATTGCTCTATATTTTATTCAATTACAATTCTTTGTTTGTGAATGAGAGATGGAACTGGAAGTGAGGATAAAGCTGAAGCAAGGGGTTGCGGATCCCGAAGGTGAGAACACGAGTAAGGCGCTAAAACTACTGGGCTTCTCGAACGTGAACTCGGTGAGGACTGTAAAGACATTCATAATAGACCTGAGAGAGACCGATGCGGATAAAGCGAGGGCAGAGGTTGAAGCGATGTGTGAAAAGCTCCTTGCAAATCCCGTCATACAAGAATATGAGATAAGATGAGAGCGATAGATCCGTGGAATGTACCAAAAGTAATAAGAGATTACGGGCGCTTATTCGAAGATTTCGGCATCTCGCCCTTTAATGACCTGCTCGATCGTATAGATAAGCCGCACAGGTACATGCGCCGCGGTATAATCATGGGGCATCGCGGGTATGAGGAAGTGCTGAACGCGATGCAGACCAGGAACAGGTTCGCGGTGATGAGCGGGTTCATGCCGTCTGGGCGTGTTCATCTCGGTGGTAAGATGGTCATGGATGAGATCATCTGGCATCAGCGTATGGGTGGTGACGCATTCGCATGTATCGCGGACATGGAATCGCATTCGGTACGGGATATCCCGTGGTCTAAATGCCGTGAAATAGGTGTGAACGAGTACATATTGAGCCTCATAGCTCTTGGCTTTGATATAGAGCACGGGCACATTTACTTCCAGTCTGCGAATAAGAGATTACTTGATCTCGCGTTTGAACTCGGTACGGTAGTGAACTTCAGTGAACTTAGTGCTATATACGGCTTCTCCGGTGATGTGAGCATCTCACACATGATAAGCGTGGTGGTACAGAACGCGGATATACTGCAGCCACAACTGCTGGAATATGACGGACCCAAACCAGTAGTCATCCCCGTCGGGGTAGATCAGGACCCGCATATACGCCTCACACGGGATATAGCCGCGCGTATGCGCATGTTTCGCGTGGAGGAACGATACAATGAGAAGGAGCAAAAGCCGTACATAAGCATAAGGGTGAAACAGGCGAGTGAAGAAGCGTTTGACGCACTCGTACGCAGACTCGAGTATCCGAAGAAGGTGTATGAGATGCATATAGATGTGGTGGACATAGATGTGCCATTTGAAACCGCTATGCATGATATTGAGAATATAGTGAGAGGTGTGGAACTGGAATACGGTGGTTATGGGTTCTTCATGCCTGCTGCCACTTATCACAGGTTCATGCAGGGGCTTACCGGCGGTAAGATGTCTTCCAGCATCCCTGAGAGTTACATAGCACTGACGGAGCCGCCAGAAGTTGCGGCTACCAAAGTCAAGCGAGCGAAGACCGGTGGACGTGTAACCGTAGAGGAACAGAAGCGTCTGGGTGGTATACCCGAGGAATGCACGGTTTATGAGCTGTTGATGTTCCACCTGATAGAGGAGGATAAGCACATCAGAGAGATATTCGAGGAGTGTAAAGCCGGTAAACGAACCTGCAAATCGTGCAAATCGGAGGCTGCGGAATTGATGTCATCGTTTATAAGAACCCATCAGGAAGAGCGAGCGCGTGCAAAAGAGGTACTGAAAGAGCATGGGCTGTATAAACAATGGCTGGATGCGTGAATAGCCCTATCCCGTGAATCGTACACGTTCTGATAGTCGTATCGGCAGAGGCAGCCTCTTGTATGGCTTATTCTTCATATCATCCTCAATCTTCCGCTTCAAATCCTCAACACGCAGCTCCTCCGTACAACCGGTCGCTCTTACTGTCACATTTACCGTTTCACGTTCAACTTCCCGGTCGCCTACAACACCCACGTAGGGTATCCACTCGCGACCGGCATCGCGTATCTTCTTCGATACGGTCTCATCGCGATCGTCGATATCCACCCTTATACCCGCCAGTGCCGGCAACAGCATATTGATGTATTCATTGTGCCGCTCGGCAACCGGTATCAATCGCAGCTGTGTGGGTGAAAGCCATAGAGGCAGCATCGGTGGTTGCCCCTTCTCGCTATCCATGTATGCCTTCTCCAGTAACGCGTACATGCACCGTTCGATCGCGCCGCTCGGTGAGCAGTGCAGTATCACAGGCGCTTTCTCCGCCCCATCAGCGTCCACGTATCTTATACCGTACCGCTCAGCGTTCTCTACATCAATCTGTACCGTGGAGAGTGCGGACGCTTTGCCAAGTGCATCAACAAAGTTGAACTCAAACTTCAGCACGAAATAGAAGAACCGCTGATCCCACATCTCCACCAGTACCGGTTTACCTACAATCTTCACGAGCTCTGTTATGAATTCGCGATGCGCATCGTAGAAATCACGTGTGAACCTTATCGCTACCTCATAATCGCTCGTTGAAAAGCCGATATCCGCGAGCACACGAATACATAACTCGTACTGCTGTTTGAACTCCTTCACCGCCTCCGTCATATCGCGGCACAGTGTATGCATGTCCGGCATTGTGAACTTACGCAGGCGACGCAGCCCCACAAGTTCGCCTCGTTTCTCCTTCCTGAACGAATATGCGAGTTCAAAAAGCTTCAATGGCAGGTTCCTGTATGATATACTCATATCCTTACTCATGAGGAACTGCCCGAAACAGGCTGAGAATCGTAAGAACAGATCCGGTTTACCGTCTTTACCCATCAATGAATACTGACGCGCAGGGAAACGTTCAATATAATCCTTCAGCGAAGGATGCTTCATACTGTACATCAGGGGTGTCTCCACTTCGGCAGCACCGTAATCCGCTACGGCATCACGGACGTAATCCTCTATCAGCCTCTTTATCAATTCACCACGTGGATAAAAACGCATGTTACCGGGATCAGAAGAGGGTTCGTAATCCGCGATCTCTAAACGTCTCATCAGCTCCACATGCGGCGGCATCTTATCCACCTCTCGCCGCCTCTCACTCTCGTAGAGGTAGAACTTACGCAAGTTCTCTGTTGATGTGTCGAACACGAAATCGGAAGGCGATATGAGCTCACCCTGCTCTGTCAGGAAGAAGAATCTCGATTCCGCTCTCTCTTCAGCTTCCAGCGCCCTGGACTCGCGTTTACTCGCCGATTCTGCACTTATCCTGCGTGATAGTTCGGATAGGGGGTGCCCTTTACAGCGTAGTGTAAACGCTTTATACCACCCAAAAGGTGCTCTCTTCACTTCTATACCCTGCACACGTAACGCATCCGCCAGTGCTTTCAGTATCTCACGGCTGATATCGGGTGAAGCCAGCTCAGCACTCAGGTGCGCATATGGATACAGAACCACCCGGTCAGCATTTACACGATTCGCAATAGATATGATCTCCTCCACCGCTTTCTCGATTACGTATTCTCTGTCACGTTCGTCATCCCGCTCCACCGCGATGAAGACCACCAGTGCCTCTTCTACCCGCTCAGTTCGCTGCTCTATCTCTTCAGCCACCCGTGTCTTCTCTTTCGCCTCATACTCTATGAAATCCGAATGTATGAACAGTAGTTGCAATTTCGCTTCACCTGTCTACCTATTTATCCGTAAAGAAGGAATATATCTTTATTTATAGATCACACTGATTGAGTGATGCCCCAGTGTGGTAATGGATATCCTGTGGGCCTGCGGAGCCCATGATCCGGGTTCGATTCCCGGCTGGGGCATTCATTGCAGGTGTTTGGTCTGGCTCTGCCCGGTATCATAAATGCCTATTATGTCGGACAGTATGGCACTTGCGGCTTCTATGGGTCCCGCACCCTTACCAATGACCGTGATATCACCCGCGAGATCGGTTTTTATGGTCGCCACGTTCAGTGTGCCACTGACATCCAGCGGGTCTCTTATCGGTACCAGTCGCGGTGCAACCTCCAGCCGACCCGTGGTATCCACCTCGCCTATCAGTTTTATCGTATACCCGGCATCGTGCGCGAGCTTGAGCGCATCGGGTGTTATGTCTGTGATACCCCTAACCTTAACATCCCGGTAGGTAGCATCCATATCAAACACAGTATTTGCGAGTATAACGAGCTTCACCGCGGTATCAATACCCTCTACATCCTTCGTCGGGTCAGATTCAGCGATCCCGATCTCCTGCGCCTCACGTAATACGTGCTCGTACGGCAGGTTCTCCTCCGCCATCCGCGTCAGGATGTAGTTGCAGGTGCCATTCAATATACCCTTTATGGAGATGATCCCATTGCCCGCGAGATTGTTACGTATCAGGGAGATGAGTGGCATTGCACCACCGACCGTAGCTTCAAACCTGAGCATCTTGCCTCGTCGCCCGGCAAGTTCCATCAACCTGCGATACTGTAGAGCGAGTGGACCTTTGTTCGAGGTCACTACATGCCGGTCTGACTCCAGTGCGGTGATTATGTGTGTCAGACCGGGCTCTCCATCGATGACATTCGTCGGCGTCGCTTCCACCATGAGCTCATGATCCAGCTCTTTTATCATATCCCGTGTACTTATGCCTTCTGCCATCACTGATTCGTCTCCGAGCCGGAACTTCGTTATCTCTGATTCACTAAGCCCTCTTTCATTTGTCACGACTCCTTTTATATCCGCTATGCCCACTATCCGTAGATCGAGCCCATATCGCTCCTTTATCGCATGATGTTTACGCATTACCACTTCGGCTACACCACCGCCCACATGCCCGAACCCCACAATTGTGAGCCTTACCGTCCTATCATCCGTTTCCATAATCTCACATCCTTTCCTTTATTCTATTCATATGGGCGAGATGACCATGATACCCTTCTCTCTCGCCGTCGACTCCAGTATACCAAGAGCATCTTTCAATTCGCTTTTACCGATCGCAGACAGAACAAGCGAAGCCGAGGATTTCTTATCCACGCCCGGCATGGAGAGTGATAGTCCCATAACTTCCGCAAATCCCGTGCTATCTATTCTATCTATTGTATCCCGTATGTCCGAATGTACGATGTGCCCGATGAGAATAACGACCATAGAATCTTTCATCCGTTCCTTGCCTATTCTCACCACCTGCATGCCCTCGCTCTTCAGCTTCTCCACCAGCTTCTCAAGCCGCCCTTCCTCCAGCTCAAATACAAGCTGAACCGGCACTCGCCCCGACGGAGTCTTCTTATCACGCTGATGCAACACGCTGAGAATATTGCCACCAAGATCTGATACCGGCTTCAACGCCCGTACCAGCTGACCCGGAATGTCATTCAGCTCGATGTCCATCGATATCTTCATTTCCGCTTCAAGATAAGAATTGGGGGTAGGATATATAAATTGGTCGCTCATATCCCCCGGATAATATGCACCTGACAGTAAAAAACCGAAAACCTTTTTATGTATAGTGCAAAAAGTTGAATCCATGAATGCTGAGATGATGTTACTGAGCGTCTTTGCGGGGGTTATGATATTATCGTCCCTCGGCGTCTTACTCAGTAAGGATAACTTCTACTCGGCATTATTCATGACGTTAACCCTTGTTATGGTTGCGACCGTTTATGCGTTCTTCGATATCCAGCCCGTGTTCGTATTGATCGTGTTCATATTCGTCGGTGCAATCGGTATAGTGACCGTCGCACTTGCAGCTACTTACCGGGCGATGCCGGAACGGCAGTTCTCATGGCTCGGCTGTATACTGGTAGCTATAACAGCCGCGGTACTATCTTACTTCACGTTTGCAGGTGGTAGATATCAGGACATGGGCAAGCAGGTGGTGTTCTCGTTGAGTGAATTCATCAAATCGTCAGAATATCAGCTCCTTGTCGTGTTCCTTACCGCGCTTGTACTATTACTCTACCTGTCTGTTATAAGATTATACAGGGGTGAGGAAAGCTGATGCTGGAACCAAACGCGATGACCGTTACCATAATTTATCTATCGGCGTTCGCGATACTTCTCGTTGGGTTCCTCACCGCGATATCGAGTAAAGACCTGATAAGGCTGCTTATAGCGCTGGAACTCATGTTTGGCGCGGTATTTATGTCTTTAATACCTGTTTTTGTGTTAGCAGCGAATCCAGCATTCGGCACTTCTATAATCGCCATATTCACCAGTGCGGGCGAACTTCTGGTATTGATCGCCGCGGTTATTATACGTGACAGGCGGAATAAGAACGTACTTATAGAACAGATCACAATAGGAGGTGATCGGGTATGAGTTTTCTGCATGTGCTGATCATACCACTGGTTGTGGCGTTCATAGCACCGCTTCTTAAACCCAAATCTGCCACGTACCTCTCCGCTCTGGCATTTATAGTGCCGTTCTTCACGATTATTTATCGGTTGTTTGTGCCGGGTCCAGCGGAGATATTGCTGGTGCCATTCTCACCGCCAATTGGTGATATCTACCTCAACCTGGACTACATATCTCATGCGTTTGGACTAACGATCTGTCTCGTAGCAGCGATGGTTGCTTTCTTCGCACTGCCGTATATGGAGCACCGATTTGAGGAGATGGAGGTCGACAGTGAGCGGGAATTCCGGAAATATATATTCATATACGACCTTTACGCGGCATCGATGCTGTGGCTGGTTTATAGTGGTAATCTAGCGTTACTATACGTTTTCATGGAATTGATGCTGATAACCGCGTTCCTGCTCATATACAATTATGGCTACGGTAACAGGAGATGGGTGGGGATTCTATACCTGGTATGGTGCGCGATAGCGGGAGTACTCACGCTTGCAGGTTTTGTGATTCTTGCGTTCAACAGTAACACACTTGCACTGAACGGACTGATGGCGTCTGGTAAGGGCGTAGGTATGATTGCGTGGGCGTTTATATTTGCGGGTATGATCGTGGAATTACCGGTTGTGGGACCGCATATCTGGCTACCGTGGGCACATGCCGAAGCACCCACACCGGTGAGCGCGCTGTTAAGTCCCCTGACCGTGGGTCTGGCGGGTTACGTGTTGCTCAGGATCGCTTTGATTGATTATTCATTTATAGCTACATATCGGATGCCAATACTGGCATACGCGATATTTTCAAGTATTTATGGCGGTTTCTCGGTATTCAGGCAGACAGATCTCAAGCGATTGCTCGCTTATTCTACGGTATCGCAGATGGGTTATATTCTGGTCGCACTCTGTCTGGGGCCTTTTGGGCTGATTGCTGTGGTCATCCAGTACATGTCGCACGCGTTCGGTAAGTCGATCCTGTTCTCATCTGCGGGGGGTATCATTGCGGTCCACCATGGACTTCGAGACATAAGAAAGATGGGTGGATTGCACGATTCTATCCCTGCGATCTCAAATGCTGCGGTGATTGGGTTTTTAAATCTTGGAGGAGTATTAACGGTGGGTATGCTCGGCGAACTCTTCATATTGCGGGGTATTGTGGACACTTTTGGCGTTAATACGTCCAGTCTGGGTATAATCCTCGCAGTGGTATTCATGTTCATTCTCTCGGTCTGGTACGGATTTTACACGATAAGGAAGGTATTTTATGGTAAGCCCAAGTCCACGGAGCGACTTGAGATAAGCCGCTACCTCTATGCACCGCTGTATATCATCGGTATGATCTCCGTGCTGTTATTATTCCCACCGCTCTCAACTGTTCTGGTTCACGGACTCAATATGCTGATAGGGGGTGTGGTGCCATGAATGAATGGTTAACCTTCTTACTGCTGTTCCTCTCGCCGGTTGTAAGTAGTGTGCCGATTGCGGTGCTATATAAGAGCAAGAGCTGGACTGCTCGATTGCCCGTTCTCTCCGTTCTCGGTATATTCGTATCGGTGGTGATGAGTCTTTATATATTCTTCAATTTCCCGCATGAGCTGCCCGATGCCAGGTTTGCCCTACCGTGGATACCGGGTACTGGCATAGAGATAGTGTTAATTACCGACTATTTGAGCAGCTATATGGGCGTTATAACAGCCGTAATCGCGTTTTTCATTGCTGTTTATGGGCTGGACTACATGAAGGGCGACTATCGTCCCTCATGGTACTGGTTCTTCTTCACACTTTTCACGGCATCCATGTTGCTGGTTGTTTATAGTGATAATCTGTTCCTGCTGTTTGTGGGCTGGGAAGGACTTGGTGCTGCTTCGTGGGGTTTGATCGGGCACTGGTTCCGTGATGATGATGAGATCGCGTACGTGGGAGTACCAGACCGAAAGGTAGGTCCGCTTGAGTTGTGCTGGCCACCAAGCTTCGGTGGCTGGCGTGCGATCTCCACGATCAGGTTTGGCGATGTACCCATGTTCTTTGCAATCGCTGCGATATGGGCTCTTTCGGGCAATCTCAATATTTCTGAGATCGCATGGGGTGCACTATTCACGAAACTCGGTGCAGCGGGTACGATAATCCTCATGACAATGTTTCTGCTGGGGCTGTTCACCAAATCAGCTCAACTGCCGTTCAGTGAGTGGCTGATGACCGCGATGACCGGTCCCACAACCGTAAGTGCTCTTTTACATTCCGCGACAATGGTGGCGGCTGGTGCGTTTGTCTTTATCAAGGTGAGCTGGTATATCCAGCCATGGCGTTTACATGGTGTACCGGGCGTGGAGTCGGTATATCTGCTGGTACTGTTTGTAGGTTTGATATCGGCACTATATGGTGCGCTTGTGGCAACGGGCATGTTAGAACGTAAGGTACTGCTTGCGGCATCCACGATGTCCAGCTTAGGGTTGATGTTCGGTACGGCTGCGGCATCTTACTGGATACACGAGGAGATTGCAGGTATGAATTTCGCACTGCTCGTGGCGTTCTGGTATATGGCGGTGCATGCATTCGCGAAGGCGAGTCTGTTCCTCGTCAGTGGTCATCTCATCCATGCCACACACACTCGTTTCTCGGTTGGCGGGCTCGAATTAGCGAAGAAGATGAAGGTTACGTTTATTGTGACAGTGATAGCGACGACTTTTCTTGTGGGTATGCCGCCGCTAACCGCTTACTGGGTGAAATCGGCGATGGACGAGGTCATGGAGCATCTGCTGGTACATAATGGCATGTTATTACCGCTTATTCTGCTCTTAGCCACATCGCTGACGTATTCTGCCATACTCGCACGATTCACGAGCCTGAACTTTATAAAGGGCGAGAAGCCAAAGCATGAGCATTTGGAAGGCTGTAACCTGATGAAACTCGGCTATGTGCTGATGGTTTCGGTACTTTTCATATTGCTGTACCGTATATTCGTCAACGAAGAGACCGAGATATTTGTACATGCTGGATATGTGAATACGTCGATACTCGTCGGTCTTGCCATCCTGCTGGCATATGTTGGTGCGATATACAAACCCCGCATCACTTCATTATCCGCGATAGGTACTTTCTTCAATGACCGTATGTATCTGCCGTTCGTTAATGATTATATAGTACCCAGGATCGGGTTCTTTATCGCGCGTATCGTCAATGATTTTGGTAACAGGGCGATAGACGGGTTCTGCAACACATTAGTTATGCCGGGCTTATTTGGAGCGATTTCGAGAGGTATACGTGCCATCCAGGCTGGCTATCTCGCCCGTTACATAAAGATCGTGCTTGGTCTTGTGATGATAATAGTGATTTTAGTTTCGTTATCAACAGGAGGTGTAATATGAGATGACGGCATTGGCAATGACGCTTCTGGCACTGGTAATACTTGTACTGGGCGCTGCGGGGTCTTTCAAGTTCCGCCCGCTGGGCTTTGCAGGTGCACTCATAGCGATTTTGATCGGGCTGACAACATGTCCTATCTATTACGGTGTATTCATATTCATTATCGCGCTACTCAACCTGCTTTCGCTTGTCGCATTACCGAACCTGATCAAGGGTGTGGATTACAGTCTGGTGGGTCTGATGGCACTTGCAACGATGTATGTTTTCACCACACGCGATTTCGCTATGGTATTACTCGCGCTTGTGCTCATATCTGTACCGACATACATACTGGTGATGCTGCGGGAAGGGAAAGCAAATGTTGAGCTCGCATTAAAGTATGTCACGTTTATGGTGTTTGCAACGGTTATGTTCCTTACCGGTGCGTTAATATTGGTATACAGTAGTCCCACCGGCGGTTTCATCTATGTGATAGGATATGTGCTGCTGGTGCTCGGGCTGTCGCTGGAAGTGGGTGTTGCACCACTGCACGAATGGGTACCAGATGTCTTCGCTGCGGGTGATCCGATACCGATTTCGATTATCGGTTCTCTGGCTAAGGTAGTGCCATTTATCGCAGCGTTGTGGATACTTATACCGACAGTGAATAGCACGATGTCGTCATTAACGCTGTTCACTGCGGTACTTGCTGCAATATCCATGTTCACCGGCAATATAGGCGCATTGACCGCCCGGGAACCCGCAAGGGTGCTTGCATACTCCACAGTCGCCAATATGGGGTATGTATTGTCGTGTTTCGTGGTGATTGCGCGACCGGATTTTGCTTATCTTGCGATTGTCGGTGCACTATTGATGCTGTTTGCGAACGCTGTGGGTAAGATCGGTTTCTTCAATGCGATAAAGGGAGATGGTGCGTATTCGCCGCTCATGTATATACTTGCTTTTTCGTTCATCGGTGTACCACCCTTGCTCGGGTTCTGGGGTAAGCTCTACATACTGTTGTCCATTGCGAAGATGCAGTACTTCTGGCTGGTTGGCGTACTCGTCATTAATTCTGCCATCTCTATTCCATATTATATCCGGCTGGCAGGAGAATTGGGTGATACCTGGCGTCCGAATCTCGTCAACATCATATGTGTAATTGCGGTGGCAGTGACGATGGTTTCGGTTCTATTTCTGCCGGTTGATTGGTTCTTCAGGAATATCGTGGCGATTGCCCATACTCTGGGGGTGGTGGTATAAGATGATCGAGAATGTGGTACTGATCGGCGTTGTACTCGCGGTATGTGTGCTGACGGATGTATCACTTCTATTATTGATTAAGATCCTGCCGGTGTATTATCCATCGGATTTGAAGGAGTCGAGATGGGAATCTGGCAATCTGCCGATCCAGCATCCTAAATTCACACTGCCGATGCAGTATTTCGGGTTCATGTTCATGTTCATGGCGGCAGAGCCGGTAATAGTGCTGTTGTTGCTATTATCGGCGTATCCGTCGTTGGAGTTCATTGCTGTTATGTTGGTAGTACTACTGTTACTGCTCCCAACGATCTATGTTGGCTATAAAGCCGCACTTGAGGTAGCGGATATAGGGATCAGGCATTAATTAATATGAAAAGGGGTGATAGATGAATGGCGGTAGAGGATGAAAAGAACAGGAATGTGCATATACTTCGTACGGGTGTGCTGTCACCATTGAAGCGGTGGGGTGTGAAGTGGAGCTTGTGGCCCTGCCATTTTGTCACGTCATGCTGCGGTGTTGAACTCGCACATGCGTTCGCAAGCGGGTTTGATGGTGAACGTCTTGGCACCCTGAACATGGGTATCTCCAGACAGGCGAATTTCATCATCGTTGAAGGTACCATAACCCGTAAGATGGCGCGAGCGCTGCGGGTTGTCTGGGAACAGATGCCGGATCCCAAGTTCGTGGAAGTGATAGGTGCATGTGGCGAGCGTGGTGGTATCTTCTGGAACAGTTATAATTTGACACGTCCGTCAGATATAGTCCCCGTTGATTTCTTCGTGCCCGGCTGTCCAGTAACGCCGGAAGCGTTATTACGTGGTGTCAGGGCAGTGCAACACAAGATAGAGGGGCGCGATAGAACAACGATAAAATTCAAGAAAACGAAACTGCCGTCCGAGCCGGGTAAGACATGCAAGGTGCCAACGAGCCCCAAGGTACTTGCTCCGACACCTCTGGTCAAGGTAGATGTCGGGCGTGATGTTGACTGGAGTTCTGGTACTGAGCTGGTGAAGGATCTGGAATCACGTCTCGCCGGGTTGTACAGGCGTATTACAATTACGGATGTGAACAGGATAGCGATAAAGACCACGCCAGAGCATCTGGTAGAACTCGCACAGAAATTGCGTACCGAGTTCGGATTCGATCATGTCAAGAGCGTGAATGTGATAGATGTACCGCACGAGCGGAAGTTCATAGTGGAATACATGGTCTCTGGCTACAAGAAAGAGCTCATGCCGGTTATCCTGAATGTTTTTGCCGAGCTTGCAAGAGAAGCTAAACCCGAGATAGCGAGTCTCGCATCTTTGTGGATGAGCGCGGATTATTCTGAGCGAGAGATGCATGACTTCTTCGGTGTGCGATTCGCGGGTAATGCGGGCATGAACTATAAGTTCATTCTTGCACCCGAGGTGAATACACCTTTGAGGAAGGATTTCAAATTGGAGGACGAGAGCTACGTACTTGAGGATAACGTTCCGTACGCACCAGAGATCAAACCGCCGTTGCCGGCAGAGCTTGAGTTACCGCTACCGGAAGGGTTGATTGAAGATGCGGAATCGAAAGAGGAGTTTGTAGTACTTGTGGGACCACATCATACCGGTAGTGGGCATTTGAGGTGGATACTGCGGATAAAAGGCGATGTGATCATGGAGGTCATACCCGACCCGGGTTACGTACACCGAACGATGGAAAAACTCGCTGAGAACAGGCTATATATTCAGAATATACCGCTATTCGAGCGGGCGAATATAAGTGATCCGATAAGTATGCAGCTCGGTTATGTACGAACGATAGAGAAAGCGCTGGGTATTGAAGTCCCGGAACGGGCGAGATATATAAGGACAATGATGACGGAACTATCAAGAATAGGCGCCTTCTTCTATGATTCCGGTATATTCTCGTTATTCCTCGGGCATTCAACCGGCTTCATGTACGTATGGGCGATAAGGGAGATGATCCTGGAGGCGATGGTAAGGGCAACAGGTTCGAGATGCACGCCAACATTCATCATTCCTGGCGGTGTGAGACGGGATATCCCGAAAGAAGTGATTGATATGGTCGATAATTTCACCTCTGCGATACATAAGAGGTTGAAGAAGTTTGAGGACATATTCATTTACAATCCTGTATTTATAGCACGTACGAAGGGGGTAGGTGTGCTTTCGAGGGCGGATGCGATACGATGCGGTATCGTGGGTCCGTTCCTCAGGGCTTCGGGTGTGGAGTATGATATAAGGAAGGTAGAGCCATACGATGCTTATGCTGATCTGGACTGGGAGGTAACGACCGGTGATGCGGGTGACTGTCTCGGCAGGTATATGGGCAGGTACGAGGAGATAAAGGAGAGTCTGAAGATAGTGAAGCAGACGGTGGATGCGTTGAGGAGGATACCGCGTGGCGAGGTGATAAGCGAAGAGCTGCTCGGTGATTACAGAGAAGCGTCAGAGGACATAAAAGGGCATATGTTCGATGTTTACGGCAATCTGGTACTGCCGAAAGGCGAATGGACTACGGTTACGGAGTCCGGACGGGGTACACTCCTGTATTCCATAGTGAGTGATGGCGATTCAAATGTTCCATATCGCGTACGGATCGTTACACCCTGCTGGATGAACCTGCGCGGTATAGTGGAGGCATCAAAAGGTGAGCGGGTAGCAGATTTCTGGGCGATTTATGGTAGTTTTGGGTACTTCCCACCGGAGGCGGATAGATAGGAGGTAGAGCTGAGATGATGCAGGAGATGATAAGCGGGATGATAAATACGCTCATGGGCACAATAATGAGCAATCAGATTCATGTGCCGGTTTTAGAGCCGCTAATCAAGTTATTGGCGCAGTTACCGGTTGGTGGTTTCATGGTCTCACTGCTATTCTGGAAGGCATTCTTCGCCGCGTTGATCTGCCCGGGCTTCGCTACCGTCGGCATTTTGCTTTTGTTCTTCCCGTGGATCGAGCGTAAGCTCTGCGGCAGGATACAGTGGCGGGTGGGACCGAATGAGATAGTGTGGTGGCTGGGTGGTATAATCCAGTTACTTGCGGACACCATACGATTTATGTTCCAGGAGGTGATAGTGCACAGGGATGCGCACAGACCTTATTACCTGCAGTTCCCGTTCCTTACATTTATACCCACGCTTTTACCACTACTGTTCATACCGGCGGGTAGTATCGTGGCGATAAGAACACCATATGCGATTCAGATAATACTGGCGCTGGTATGTCTGTTCCCGCTGTTCATACTCGGGCTCGGCTGGGCATCGAACAGCAGGTTCGCTTTTATCGGTACGGTTCGTGAAGCGTTCATGTATTTCGCTTATGAGATTGCGTTCATCGTGGCGATACTCGCAATGATTATCCTGTATGGGACATCGGATCTTGTAGCGATAAACAACACAGGTACATGGGGTATTTTACTGAACCCGGTAGCCGCATTCGTGTTCTTCGTTGGTGCAGCCATGGCGACCTCTCGGCTACCGTTTGAGATAGCGGAAGCGGATCAGGAGCTGGCAGCGGGACCGCATGTGGAGTATTCAGGCATAGGTTTCGGGCTTATTTACGTGCTGTGCTATGAGAAGGCGTATGTGTTAGCAGGGCTGATGACGGTTCTCTTCCTCGGTGGCGGTAGTGGACCTGCGCTACCGGGACTTGGCGAGCTTTCGGGTCTCATATGGTTCCTGGTGAAGACACTGATAGTGATGACTACGTTGTTTGTGCTCCGTGTGATATATCCACGCTACCGGCTTGATCAGGCACTGAGCATCGGCTGGAGCTCTCTGCTCTCGCTGGCGCTGGTTGCGGTGGTGATCTCTCTGGGCGTGTTTATGATCGGAGGTGGTGCGATATGAAGAAGGTGACAGTTAAGGATCAGAGTGTCACTGAGAAGGCACTGAGGCATGCCAGGGCTGTTGGCGTATCAATGAAGGAGTCGGTGTATCCATTAACGGCAACGGTGTATTACCCGCGTGAACGTAAGAAGATGCCAGCCAATCTGCGAGGTTATCTGCTGTTCGAGCCAGAGAAGTGCATAAGCTGCTGGCAGTGTGCATTTATATGTCCCGCGAATGCGATACGGATGAAAGAGGCGCCGAATAAGCGGTACTACCCCACCGTGGATTATGGTAAATGCATATTCTGCCATTTCTGTATCGATTCTTGTTCCGGTGGTGCACTCTACTCAACAAAGATACACGATGTTGCATACCGGGATATGGATGAGATGCTAACATTGACCGAGGAGATGATAGAACAGCCGGAAGTACTACGTGAGGATAAGAAATCGGTTGAATACATAATAGATAAGGACGACCTGCACCTTAAACGCAGAAGAGAGCAGGATACGCTATTCGTTGAGCCCACACCTCCTGTTGAGATACCGATGGTCTCACAGTGTGTAGATCGTGCGAGCTGTATAGGCTGCAGGGTCTGCGAGGAGGTTTGTGAGCACGATGCGATTTCATCGAAGCAGGAAGGAAACATCCTGAGGATGAGGATAGATACAGAGAAGTGTACGGGCTGCGGGCTCTGTGTAAAGGAATGCACGATGCAGATACTGAGGCTTGTTCGGAAGTAACAGCCAGCTCTAAGCTTCTTTTGACACAAGTACCTCGGTCGCTTTTATTACAGCTTCGACGGTATCGCCCTCTTTAAGATCGAGTTCTTCAACTGCTTCTCGCGTTATCACCGCAGTTATAACGGCGGGTACATCGATCTCGATCCTTATAGTGGATACAATTTCACCGTCTTTCAGCTCTTTCACCACACCTTTCAGCCTGTTTCTTGCACTTACGTCTGTAAAGACCGCCTCCCGGTCGATATCATTAACCGCTACCTTCTCCAGACGCTGTTTATAACGTTCGTATTCACGTAATATCGCCTCTCCTGCGGTTGTTAGTACGGTACTGCCGCCGCCATGGGGTCCTCCTCGATGTGTCTTAACGATCGGACAGCCTATGGCATCCTCAATTTTCTTGATGTAAGCCCATGCCGTTCGATACGGTATAGCCAGTTTCTCCGCGGCTTTTGAGATCGAGGAAGTACGACGTATTTCTGCAAGTAACTGTGCTCGCCCTTCACCAATTACCGCTCTGCCATCGCATTCTATCCACTGTTTATAGCCCAAACCGTATTTTCGCTTCATACTATTCCTGCCAGCTTCAGGGATATCATATCATATCATATCATTACCGCTCATATGTATAACAACCCGGGAAGGCACACTTAATGTCATATTAGAACCTAATTTAATAAACTCTGATGGTATGGGGTAAGAAGACGATGAAATGTGCGAGATGTGGTGCGGAGATAGATGAGAGAGATGCGTACGAGTTAGGTGGTGAGCGGGTCTGTGAAGACTGCTATTTTGATAGTATGATGCCGCAACATCCCTGCGACCCGTTTGCACAGTCGGCTGCTGATAAATTTTCCCGGATATTTGGTGTGATAAGCCCGGAAGAGCTCCTTGATGACCAGAAGCGGGTTTATGAGTTACTGAAGAAGCGGGGTAAAGCCTCCCAGGAAGAGCTAATACGCGAATTGGGCATGCGTCCTGGCGAGATCACACAGATAATGATCGTGTTACGAAGACTCAAATTAGCAAAGGCACGTAAAATCGGCGATACCGTATATTACGTGCCATGGGATTAACTAATATATTCCACTCACATCAATAATACTCCGTGGCTTCTTTGCATCGCCGATGAGGACATAGTTATATATAGCCATCCAGGCAGAACCACCCTGTCAGTACCACCTAAAACCCCTTATTCCTCGTCTCCACCCATTTTTCTCGATTTTAAAAAGGATAGCTTACGCAAAGGAACGGATGGTGATCAAATGTGACTGCGGTGAATATCTTCAATGCAACCCGCACTACAATCGTGCCATAACACAGAACCCGTTAACAACCCCCCATATTGGGTCTGCCACCTTTCTGATGGGGTTAAATACAGGTAGATGAGCGTTTCAATACGTGTTTTTGCATACTTCTCCTTGACCCCAAAAAATCAAAAATATCTGGATGCTCTTATAATTGTAATGTCAGCTATGAGCAATAGAGAAGGGGTTGTAGTGAATTCAAAGGAGACAGCAGTGATTGTAGTGGATATGCAGCGGGATTTCTGTTACGATGATGGTGCTTTATTCGTGGGTGAGCAGGTCCGGCGCATAATTCCAAAGATAAGTGCGCTTGTGGAAGGATCGAGAAGTGCAGGTCTGCAGCTTGTATTCACTCAGGACTGGCATCCTCAGAACGATGAGGAATTTGCGATCTGGGGCAGACACTGCGTTCAGAATACGATAGGCGCGGAATTAATAGATGAGCTGTTATCTGAGGATGCATTCCTGGTACGTAAACGTAAGTACAGTGCATTCTTTGAAACGGCTCTTGAGAGCTATCTGCGTGCAACCGGGATAACGACACTGATAATCACCGGGGTTGTTACAAACATATGTGTGCTTCATACAGCAATAGATGCAGCGCTGCGTGGCTTTGGAATACTGGTGCCCGAAGATTGCGTTGCGGCATTGAGCGATTACGAGCAGGAATATGGGCTTTATCACATAGAGAATGTATTGAAGGGCAGGGTTATCAGCTCGGATGCGATTTCGTTCCAATGAGCGCGGCAGAATTCGAAATACTGCACAAGGACCTGATGGGGCGAATAGGGAAGTTCCGAACGGGTCACGGCTACGTTGAGACGCCAACAATCATGCCGGTGATAAACCCGAATCTTATAACAATCAACGCAGATGAGATGCGAAAGTACGGGGCTGAGATGGTGATTACAAACGCGTATATCATCTACAAGAACGCTGAGCTGAGAGAGGAAGCCCTCCAGACAGGTATCCACTCGCTACTGGGCACAGACATGCCGGTAATGACCGATTCGGGGTCGTACCAGCTGTTTGAGTATCGGGATGTGGAAGTTAGCAATGCCGAGATACTGGAGTTCCAGCGTGATATAGGGTCGGATATATGCGTACCACTGGATATACCGACACCACCATATGTCAGCCGCAGAAAAGCGGCAAAGGATTTAGAAACGACCCTGAAGAGGTTATCCGAAGCAAGATCGATGATACCGCCACGGGGCGATAGAATGCTTGCTGGTGTTGTTCAGGGCTCCACATTCATGGACCTGCGAGAAGAGAGCGCGAAAGGTGCTGCTGGTATCGGGTTTGACATATATGCTATCGGTGGCGTAGTGCCGCTTTTGGAATCGTACCGGTTCGAAGTGCTGTTAGACATAATAATGGCGGTGAAGAGGCACCTGCCACTGAGTGTTCCGATTCACCTCTTCGGTGCGGGTCATCCCATGCTCTTCGCACTGGCGGTTGCACTCGGTTGTGACATATTTGATTCCGCAGCGTATGCGATATACGCAAAAGCAGGGCGATACATAACGAGTGAGGGTACGAAACGAGCGCGAGATTTGCAGTTTTTACCATGCGCCTGCCCCATTTGTACATCTTACACCGTTGATGAAGTGAGGAACAACGCAGACTTACTGGCGGCACATAACCTGTGGGTTACGTTTGAAGAGATGCGGAAGGTGAAACAGAGCATAAAAGAAGGAAGCCTGTGGGAATTATGCGAGATGCGATGCCGGGCGCATCCCGCGATGGTCACCGCGTTGAGACGCATGACCCGCTATTCTGCGATACTTGAACGATATGATCCGGTTACAAAGCATCCTTTCTTCTATCTCAGTGAGTGTTCCGCACATCGCCCCGAGGTGATGCGCTATTCCAGACGGCTGAACAGATTCAGGGTGTCCGGTAATGTCCTGATAACTACCTCCCGGTCGCACGAAGATGCACGGGATTTCGATCATGTGTTCATGATAAAGCCACCGTTTGGACCGTATCCGGTAGAACTGGCGGAGAGTTATCCTGTGGGGCAGGCGGAGATACCTGCACCGGCTGAGAGGATAGATGAAGATGCAAAAGCCGTTGCGCTACATAATGTATTGCGGTTGCTGGAGTTGAACAGCGCTAAAGCGCGGTTTGTATTACGCTGTGACCGCAATTGGGCGAATCATCCGTTGATAGAGGCGATAAAAAAATACGCGGAGCTGCAAATAGAGTGAAATATCCTGCTAAAAAGGTGGTTGGAGTGGACACCCGGAGATGATTGGAACGGGGTAATGATGCGGGATAATGATGGTGAAGCGATAGAAAAACGAGAGGCTTTACGGGGTTATGTTAGCCGAAGAAGGGTTTAGAACCTTAACTCCGCCAACTATAGGGAACATATAACTATCAACCATGATATAACACATGCTTCTGGCAAATAAAAACCAGAAGCTTT
>JAODGH010000029.1 GCA_025464325.1 Methanosarcinales archaeon
TTGTTGTTACTCGAGGAATCAATGTAGATACCGTTGCCGGTGTTGTAGAGGTTGTTATTATAAAGGGTGTTGTTGCGCGAAGAATGCATGTTGATGCCGTTGTTGCTGTTGTTATAGAAGCTGTTGTTATAGATGATGTTGTTCGAAGAAGAATATAAGCGGATGCCGTTGTTGCCGTTGTTATAGAAGCTGTTGTTATAGATAATGTTATAGCTCGAGGAATAAATTTGGATGCCGTCGAAGTTGTTGTTATAGAAGCTGTTGTTATAGAGGCTATTGTCGCGCGAATGATAATGTAAGTAGATGCCGTACTTTCCGTTGTAAGAGATCATATTATGATAGATGGAGTCGTTACTCGAGGAATAAATGTAGATGCCGTAGTAGTTGTTCGTTACATTATTCTCATAAATACAGCAGTGCTGACTGCCGTTAAGATATATTCCCGCAGACTTATCGTTTGCATTCTTTACCGTGAACCCGGTTATGTTCACGTAATCCGCAGTTACATCGAAGACGTAGTTGTCTGAATCAGCAGCATTCACGATGCAGTTCGCAGAGCCGTTCTCTGACCGAATCGTCAATCGTTTGTTCACATCCACGTTCTCGGTGTACGTGCCATCGCGTACGATGATGATATCGCCATCTATGGCGTTGTTCACCGCCTGTTGAATCGTCGGATAGGCATCGGGTACATAAATCGTCGCTGCACTGGCAACCACAGTAACCATCGCAAGCACCGAACCGACCAGAATCGCCGTCACTAACCATCGCTTTACATGAGTACCATCAGCATTTTCAAACCATCTGCGTATCGCTTCTTCATCATATTTTTTCATTTTTGTTTTGATAGTTTTAATATGTAAAAACCCACCTTATATGATTTACGATCATTTTTAAAAAAATATAGAGCTTAATCTATTATGTATACTCATAATCTGAGGGTAATGTGGTCTGAGATGGAAAAAGTGGATCCCATTAACGAAATAGGGTGTATTTCTACCAATCAGGACTCCAGGGATGCATTTCTTTACTTATTATCCAGCCCTGAATCGAATATTTATTTGTATGATATATCTGGTTGATAGGCTCTTTATATATTACAAAAATTGTTGATATGTTACAATGGGTGTTGGTATAAGGGAGAGGCTTATAAAAAGGATATATAAAAAACGAATAGTCGAAGGGGAAAAAGCAAACAAGAATTCAGGAAGGGGTACGAAAGAATGAGAACAAAAAACCTGGCTATATCTGGTCTGGCAATACTTTTGTGTGGTGTACTCAGTGGAGTGGCGGTAGCGAGTGAGGTCGTGAAGTTTGGGGGTAGTACACTGGGTGGTGAATTTTCGGCTATCCTTCACCGTATGCGTTCTATCCACGAGGTATGTGTCTGATGACGGTAAGACATGGACATTCCATCTTCACAAGGGCGTGAAATGGCACGATGGAGAACCATTTACTGCTGATGACGTGAAGTTCACGTTCGATTATATGAAAGAACACCCACGACCAGAGTGGTCCAGGGCATTCAAGTATATAGACCATGTGGATGTGGTAGACGACTATAAAGTTGTTATACACCTTAAAAACCCGATAGCAGATTTCCTGGTCTGTATCGCCGGAGATGTCCCGATATTCCCAAAACACATATGGGATGGTGTCGAAGACCCGAAGAAGTTCAAGGGTAAGGAGGCAGTTATAGGTACAGGGCCATTTAAACTGACAGAATATAACAAAGAAGAGGGGTATTACATATGGGAGGCAAATAAGGACTATTTCAAGGGTAAACCACTTGTAGATAAACTTATTTCGATGAAGGTCAAGCGATACTGCACTTGCATTGAAGACTGGCGATTTAGATGAAGCATCCTTCTGGCGAAAGGATATAGACGTGGTCACTGAATTTGAGGGCAACCCAGATTTCAAGATTATAGAAGCACCTGGTTATTGGGTGCTCCAGATCATCTTCAACTGCGAGAAATATCCGACAAATATCACAGAATTCAGGCATGCCATCGCTTATGGTATAAACCGAAGCGAGATTATCCATAAAGTGGTGCATGGCGGTGCAATACCCGCAAATCCCGGCATCCTCCAACCTGGCACAGAATGGTATAATCCAGACCTTCCGGACTATAAGCACAATGTAACGAAGGCTAATGAAATACTCGATGCTTTGAACTTTACAGATACTAACTATTTATTCTTTTTGCAATCCCGCAGTTTGTCCCTGATGCTCAAGTGGATAATATCTCGTTGCCCGTTTCATAGTGGCATTTGCCGGTGCACCGATAACCCTTATCACGATAAACAACTTCACCCTCACGTGCAATCTCCTGTATCAATCCGTGATCCTTATCTAATTTCGAGATATACTGTTTCTTATTTATCCACGTTCCGTCCCTGCTCCTTCGCGTCTTTGTCTTATCACCTCGCGGCTTGTCTGCATTTGCATGTCCCGGATCCGCGGTGATGAAGGTTGCATCCAGGACCATACCCTGTTTTACCATCAGTCACTTTGATTTGAGCTGCCACTGGAGTTTGTTCCAGATTTCACGCTCCTTACCTCGCTCAGCGTCTTTTAAGGAATCTTTACTAAAAAATAGAGTTCTACTGGTGCCTGGTTTCGGGATGAAGCCGTTTTTTTGCAAATGTTATTCCGTTTAGGTGATCACCGCGGTATATACGGACACCATGGCTCTTCCGCCAGATAATCGCCTTTCAAATCTTCCGGCTCGTGCAGACCACCACAGAAATCCATGAAACCCGTCAATCCATATGCACGAGCACGACATCCGCCGCATATAGCACGGTACTCGCACGCGCCACATTTACCCTTGAGATTATCAAAATCACGCAGGTCTCTTAGCACCTGCGAGTTGAACCATATCTCACGGAAAGGTGTATCCCGGATATTACCCAGTTTTAATGGCATATATGGACACGGTGTAACCTCTCCAGTGGGGTATATGCGGCAATAATACAGTCCCGCAATGCAGCCCCGGGACCAGTGTCGCACGTCCAACCCCTTCTGCGATGCGATCCGCATGAATTGTGGTGCACACACCGGTCGCACATCCAGTTTGTACTTCGCCTCTGCCACCAGATCCAGCACACCCTCTATCATACGTTCATACATCTCCGGCGAGATGTCCTCTATTCCCACTCCTCTCCCTGTGGGTACAAGAAAGAAGAGGTGGAATGAAGTGGCACCCGCATCCTCTGCCAGTGCCATTATCGCCTCTATCTCATCGTAGTTCTGCTGTGTCACCGTCGTATTCACCTGGACAGATATGCCATGCGCCCTGCATGCTGCTATGCCATCCATCGCACGCTGCCATGCACCCTTGAGTCCCCGGAATTCGTCATGCCGCTCCGGTATCGCAGAGTCGATACTAACAGCCACCGCTCTTATACCACTTGCTTTCAGTTCCGCGGCAACCGAATCGGTGATCAGGGTGCCATTGGACCCCATAGCGGCAATCAAGCCTTTACTGGTGGCATATCGCGCGAGTTCAAATATGTCCGGTCGTAGTATCGGCTCACCTCCGCTGAATATGAGTATAGGCTTGCTCAATTCAGCGATCTGATCAATGAGCTTACGTCCCTCTTCTGTGCTCAGTTCATCCCTCGCCGCACTCTCACGCGCATCGATATAGCAGTGCGGACAGTGAAGATTACACCTGAATGTCATGTTCCAGGAGATCAACCTTGGTAAAAACACCCTCATCTCAGACCCCCGTCATTATATCGTTCATTTAATTAGTATTAGTATTCACTTTAAGAACAAAAATACACAAATCCTGCATGAACTATCCTTAATTCACATCTTGTAGGATATAAACCTCTGAGACATCCCAAGTCCTATGAAATATATATTCAGCAGCACATTAAAAAGTACGCCAGAAATACCGTCAAGCTATCAGCCTGCTTATCCACGCGTTTCTTAACCAATCTCTCTTTATTTATATACGATACATAGGAAAACGTCGGTATTTAAAAATTGCATGATACAGCAGCCAATGCGAAAACTTATAAAGGGTGAAGTACGTCTTTGTTAGTGATGAGAAATGACGAACATGATAATAGTGTGTAAGGAGGGTACTGTAAACTCGTATTTGAGCGCACTCGTGGTTGCCGCGAATCGTAGCAAAGCAGGAGACGACGTGGCGGTAGTGTTCATGCAGGAAGGGCTGTCTGCGTTAATAGATAAGAAGTTCAGGTATGCACCAGGTCTGGAAGGCTATGCGGATGATATAAAGGCGAATGCTGCAGAGATGGGTGTGCCTTCGGACCCGTTCGAGCTGATAAAGATGGCACGTGATGCCGGTGCACGCTTATACGCATGTTACGCGTGGATGAAGCTCCTTGGAGGCAAACCGCCAAAGTTTGATATACCCGAAGGTCTGGAGAAGATGGAATTGGCAGATCTGTTGCAGGAGCTGGGTAAGGTCGATAAGGTCATCACCTTATAATACCCCTTCTCTTATTTATTTTTTATTTGCGATCTATGCTACAATGTGCGGAAGCGATAGTGGAGTTTCAGGACGGTCTTGTTTACAAGCGGCGGATACGGAAACGGTATCGAATAGCGGAGATAGACGAGCGGATACGGAAGGAACGTACGCGGGCAGAAGCGCGAATAATGGCAGAAGCACGTAGGCACGGTGTACCCACACCCATCATATTTGATGTCATGGATTATACTCTGGTGATGGAGCAGATAGAGGGTGCACTGGCAAGGGAGATAATGAGACCGCAGATAAGCGAGCGAATAGGCGAGTTGACCGGTATCCTGCACGGGAGCGGGATAATACATGGCGATTTGACTGCGTCCAATATAATCCTCAGCAGTGACGATACGCTCTACCTCATCGATTTCGGGCTGGCATACTTCGATTCGAGTACGGAATCGCGGGGAGTGGATGTCCATGTCTATTTTCAGAGCCTGGCTGCCACGCATGCATCATCACTGCCAGAATTGAAAGAAGCGTTTGTAAAAGGCTATACCCGCACGCTGCCAGAAGCGGCGGAAGTATTGACCCGCGTGGCAGATATAGAACGCCGTGGCAGGTACGTGATGCGTAAGTAGGAGGTGATAAAGTTGAGTGAGGCGGTAGTGGTAAAAGATCTCGAGAAGAGTTTTGATAGTTTCAAAGCGGTCGATCGTATCTCTTTTACGGTACATAAAGGTGAGATATTCGGTTTCCTCGGTCCGAATGGCGCGGGTAAGACGACAACTGTGCGGATGTTGACCGGGGTGATAAAGCCAGATGGCGGGAAAGCGAGTGTCCTGGGGTTTGATGTCGTGACAGATACGCTAAAAGCAAGAGACAGGATAGGAGTTGTGCCAGAAGCGGCAAATGCGTATCCTGACCTCTCGGTATGGTCTAATCTGACGCTCATTGCGGCTCTTTATGGCATACCGAGACGAGAAGCAGATACACGAGCTAAGGAGCTACTGGTAGAATTTGGAATCTATGGTAAACGGGCCAATAAGGTAAAGACGCTATCGAAAGGTATGAAACAGCGACTCATGCTCGCAATGGCACTGATAAGCGATCCTGAATTATTATTCCTTGACGAGCCCACTTCGGGTCTCGATGTAATGAGCGCGAGGCTGATACGCGAGAAGATCGGTGAACTATCGAAAGAGGGGAAGACCGTGTTCCTCACATCACACAATATGGAGGAGGTGGAACAGCTCTGCCGACGAGTCGGTGTCATAAACCACGGCAAGATTGTTACTGTTGACACCCCTGCTCGATTGAGGCAGCGACTTGGGGGCTCAATCGCCGTTGATGTCGAATTTAACAAGAACGTCAAGCTGGATTACACGGGTGTGAAGCAGATAGGGGATAAAAATCGGGTTTATACGACCGAACCGCACAATACGATATGTGAGATAGTCGAATTCGCGCAGCGGAACGGATTGAAGATCGTGAGTTTGAATATACATTCACCGTCTCTGGAGGACATATTCCTGTGGCTCACGGGTCATGAACAATCTGATCAGAGTAGTGTGACTCAGCCATAATTCGCCCGTGTTCGCATGCTTCCAACACTGAAACAATAATTATAATTGCTCCTTAATAACAAATATGGTTCGAGTGGGATTGCTGATTCACGGACCCGAAGTAATAGATGAGGGCGAGGTGGCGGAGGCGATAGAGCGGTTGAGAGCGGCAGGTATCGAATTTGAAGCGGCTCTCGGCGGTATTACCGGTAAGACCGCGGTCATTGATGCTAATTTGCAACATGAAATAGATATAAGTAAGGACCTGAGACCGTCTGAGGTCATCGGAGATTACATCAAACGAGGGATAGAGTTCGTTATACTGATGAATCATGGCAAGACCGAGGAGAGTGGACTGCTGCTCGGTGAGGGCATATTGAGGAATTATAAAGGCTCCAGGGCGAACCTCTCATTCGTACAGCTGGAATTTTGTGACCGGGTCATCATCCCGTGGATACTTAAGGATACGGACCTATACCGGGCGATAAGAGCAATTTTCAGAGAGTTTAGAGAACGGATAGCCCGTGAACCAATCTCACGCTGCCGAATAGATGCGGGTTTAGAATACCGGGAGATCGGAGGGGTGCATGCGGGCGAGAAGATAGTGGTTAACGGTGTTGTCATAGGTACAACCACCCGTGATGGCAGTATCACTCTGGTTGCGAAGGAAGGTAAAATAGTGGATATCATTGGAGGGGACCTGATAGAGCACAACCTTGTGAAGTTACCACCATTGAGTCTTGCGGATGTGATGGTAAAGACCGGGCGTGTAATACGGAGAACGAAACCGAAGTACATCGGGAATGCACGTAAGAAAAGCGGTAACCGAAGAGTAGCCTGTCTATTCTATACGGTTGAGCACTTATTCCCGAAGATAGAGGAGGTGACTATGGACGTTGCTGTGACGATAGGTGATGATACAACGAGTATCGCTGGCGACATACTGAAACGATTTGGTGTGTGCATAATAGGTATAACAGATGGCGATGCCGATGGACTTATCGAGGGCATAGGTGATGGTGCACTGGAGAAGTACGCGAAATTCCTGCCCGCGGGTTCTATGGTGATTCGATTGAAGCCTGAGCGCGATGACATAGTGGGAGCGCGTATAAAAAAGGAGATATTCGGTGGTCGCGATGAAATAGAGCTGGAAGGTGAGCCAGAACAGCAGATAGAGAAGCTGAAGCAGCGTATTCTGGCGATAGCGGGCGATGATATAATCGGTGTATTGAGTTCTTAGTTCATTTTCTTGCCATCTCGTACTCCCGGGGAGGTACCAGGTCTGGATGATTCAGACAGTATGTCTTCTGATTCCCTTCGCCTGTATCCTTGAAACAGTTATCCCTGAAGCATTGATATGCAACCTCAAAGAGCCGATCATAGCTATCACTGAAGAATAGGTGACTTTCACACTTACAATCACTGCATCCGAAGCCACTTATAGCCTCGAACTGCATCTGCAGCCTCGCCGCTATTTCACATTCCTCGCGCTTTGTCGATTCTTTGTAAATCGTACAGGTTACTTTAACATCAGGATCCGTGAGCAGATAATCTATATGCCAGTGCAGTCGCTTCTCACGCCGCAGGTGACGCTCGATCCTCTGCTCCAGACCAGATAGAGCCGATCCAACATAAGCATAGAAACCACGCTTGAAGCCGATTCTGCCCAGTTTGCCGATCTCTATCTCCTTATCCCTGCTGTTCTCTATTATCAATACATAAGTCCCTTTCATTATCGTACACACACCAGAACGCCCATACAGGAGAGCGTTACGATCACTCCCGCGAGCATTACACCCACAAGGATCATCCCAAATGCATACCGAAACCTGATACCAAATACAAACGCAACGGCACTCGCAGTCCACGCGCCCGTTACGGGCAGCGGGATAGCGACAAAAGGTATAAGCCCCAGAGAGCCATATTTATGCAATCGGGTGCCATATCGCCTTGTTCTTGCGAATAGCCACTCGAAGAAACGGTCAAAGAGCATGTATCGCCTCAACCATTTGGAGACCGGCTCGAGAAACAGGAGCAGTGGTACAACCGGTAACATGTTACCAATCACCGATAACAGGAATACCTGCAAAGGCGTCATCTGATAGACACCCAGCCCTATCGGTATAGACGCACGTAATTCGCCAAAAGGTATCATCGCTATCAGTATTATCCGTACACACTCGAGCAGGTCCATATAAGTACTATTAATGAGACGGGCGAGGAAATAAATAATCAGTCTATCCGCCAGCTTTGGGCGCTTCTGTCTCGTTCACCAGTATGTATGCAGACTGTCCGCCCGGTTGCTTCACTTCATATAGCACCCCGGACTCCTGTATATCGCCAGTAACGGTGACTACCTGATCCGTTGGCGCCATCTTCATCAGCTTACCACGTTCGATTATCTGTTTTATCTTCTCGGGGTTCGTAAGAGCTTCCTGCAATCCCATCTGCATCATCATCATTACAAGTAGCCCGAGTGCAAATAGCATCGCCACGTCGAAGAGGTTTGCAACGCCACTCAGTGGATCTTCATCCTCATGCAAGCGTCGACTACTCCTTCTTCTACCCGTTCTCCTTTTCAGGTATCGCATTTTACATCAGCTCCCGCATTTATTCATCCTTCTTGAAATTCATATTTATAAGCCTTCTGGCTCTTTTACCGGCGTTCAGGATTCTTAAAGCATTTCGTCTATCTCTGACAGACTCAAAACCTTCTTCGTCCTGAATCAAGCTTTCTACACCTCTTATCTCACCATCTCCAAACAGGATCTCCGCCAGATACTCCATATCGCTCATATCCTGCTCGTACCACCTGCTTCGAACTATTGTAATTGTGTAGCCTACCAGTCCCGCCGCGAGTCCTACAACCGTTGTACCAAATGCAATGATTAAATTATTTGCCAGCGTCTTGATATCACCACCTGCGAGCGCGAGTAGTGCAGGACCCATTGGTATCAATGTACCCATGAGTCCGAGCATCGGTCCTGCACGGGTCACAAATCGCGATTTCTCCAACCGTTTCTCCATATCTGTCTCGATATCCTGAAGCAGCTTCTCTACCTTTGCACGCATCAGATTGCTATTCGAGTACAACGTTCTAAATCGCGAGATAGCGTTAATAAACTCGTGTATGTAGTTCGTGGAGCATGAGGTACACAAAAGTTCAAACGCCTCATCGAGCTGATTATCATCGAGTAACGCCCGCGCTTTGAACGCGCCCCGTTCCAGGGATGCGAAATCGCGATCCCTCGTACGCCATTCGTACAGGAAACCGCCTAACGAGATCAAACTCCACGCTATCAATGTCAGGAGGAGGATTATTACGGGATACAATAAGTTCGTTGAGAGGAGGTATATCCCCTTCTGAGCCCCCTGCTTGAATATCTCCAGCGCGGTACTTATATCTATCATCATACCGGATATGATATTCTATCATTAATACATTATTATTAAAAAGGATATTGTAAGCAACATTTGTTAGCAAAAAACGGAATGATACACCATTTATTTGTGAAAGAATAATAAAATTGTTACATTGTTAAATATTGCCAGCTGCTTTTTCCGGTGGCCAGTTGTCTTCCATCCAGCCGGGTATCCTGCCACTGTCCCTTGGACCTACGAGCACCGTCCAGCCTGTGACATCTTCCGTCTCACCCGATATCCGAGCTGCGAGCCCTGGTATGACCATGGTCTTATGCTTGACCCGCTTATCCGCTTCGTACGTCTCCAGAGTATCTTTTATCATGTCTGCTGTGAGCTGCCCGCCCGCAACTGCTGCCTCCACACCCAGTCCCTCTGTATCCACAACCATCAGGTAAGAATCTATCTTATTCGATGCGATGTCGCTCTCCACTGTGTAATAGGTTAACGCGAAGTTGGTAGTAACAAAGAGTGGTGATTCCGGATTGGGATTGCCTATCTCACGTATACCGGGCTCTACACTCACCGGTCGTCGCGGATCCGTGTAGATGTTATCGACCAGAGTCCGCTCTGTTATCAATGCATGCGGCTCTATCGAATGCATTATCATTATATCTGCGTATCTTATGATGAATAAACACGCCATCATCGCTTCCCAGTAAGAGGCATACAGAGCGTCATCGTGCACCATCCATGCGGTCATTGGCACAGCGAGTAACGGATAAGCGATCGCTCTGTTGCCATCACTGATCGCAGCACGTCTGAGTTTTATGAATCGCTCGAACGCGCCTTTGAGCCCTTCGCCCGTCGGATATGTAACAGGGTCAAGTACCAGATCTTCAAGCCCCGCCTGTGAGAATGTCAACGCCAGCCGGGTAAGCATGTCAAGATCGGCTGAAGAGAGTGTAACGGGCACCCGATACTGCTTCGCTATACCCAATAATTCGCGCCAATTAGACTCATTTGCAGCATACAGGAGCGGGTTCCTGTCTGATACCTCCTTCAAGCCCACTTCCAGCATCTCTGGATCAAATGAGCATAACACCAGCGGCAAATCCGTCTCTTCTGATACGCTCTTCACACACGCTCTGTACTGCTGTGGATCGCCCGAAATGGCACGAATTGCTATCCCATCCAGTTTCAGGAACTCGCCCACATAGAACTTCCGCCAGTCCGCTATTCCCCGCACTCGATTCCTCAGATCATCCTCGTCCATCGTGTCCCAGACGTCGTAAATGAGCGCAGTTCGATTGAAGAACGTCAGTTCATGCCGGTGCAGGACATCTTCACCACCTATCACTCGCGCGTTATCTCCCACTCCTATCTTAACTTCACGTACCTCTGGCGCCAGTAACTCCTGTAGTTTCTTGCCTTTATCCGCGTATTTAGGGTCGGATAACAGAGGGCACTCGTTCAAACTCCTCTTTCGGTCCAGAAGAAGCGAAGCAAATGCCAGACAGGTCTTCTCACCGCATTCACGACAGTTAGTGCCTGGCAAATATTTCCAGACATCCATCGGGCTGCTCAGTTTCATTTTTACATACCATCAACTTAATTAACCGACACTGATTTTAAAAACTTTTACAAATATCTGCTGTGCCACGCAATCTTT
>JAODGH010000042.1 GCA_025464325.1 Methanosarcinales archaeon
GAATGCGAGGTCTATACTACACGCTGGCAGACCCGTATCGGCTGCATTCACACACATCGCCCTGACGTTTTTCAGTCCCTCATTCTCGATCTTATCCTTTACACGCTCTATCGCAAGCGGATGCACATCCACCGTATAAACAAAGCCCTCTTCACCCACCATCCTCGCCGCTGGAATCGTAAAGAACCCGGAACCGCATCCAACCTCCAGCACTTTTTGACCTCTTTTCAGTCCCGCTGCCTCTAACAGCCGGTAGGGATCACAGAATATCGACCGGAGTGGATTGTCATGTATCAATGCTATTATCCTGAACGAGAAATTCGACATATGTCCTTTTTTATCCGTCATTTCATCACCACCTCCCCGAAATGCTTGAGCACCCTGTCAACGCTAAGACCGGTGAATCCCATGAGCAACATTATCGCATATATCATCTCCATGTTATGCAAATAAACGTATTTTGATAGTATGTATCCGATTCCGCTTGTGGACATTCCCGGCATCGTTTCTGCACCAATACGGAAAGAAAAGCATAACAGGAATCCTGCTCTGACCGCAGTCAGCCTTTCACCGTAACTCGAAATCAGTGCAATCACCAGAACAGGTATCAGGACTGAGTGTAAGAGAGCCGTAAGTTGTGTGAGCCCAAACCATGCGATCAGTACAGGTGCTACTCCCGCTATACCGAATCCAGATGCGAATAGCATAAACCACAGTAATGGATTTAATGCCCAGTCCACCTTTTTAAATCTGTGCATGAGCATCCCCAGCGGCATGCCCACAAGAGATGCTATCACCAGCCCAAGCAATGAGAATGCGAGCGTGCTTACAATGTGATAAGCCAGCGACGGTGAAAACGCCTTTAACACTACAGCGGAGAAGGGTGGCAGGATAAGCGGGCTATGGATCACTATCGCCAATAGCTCCCAGAATGAAAACACCACTATAAAGGGAATACTGTGGTAAAACCACCTGACAGTTCTGGTTTCTTGTTCCAATTTTTTAGCTCCTGTCATTTTCTATCGCCTCCTTCTGCTTCGACAGACCAATATCCAAACATTTATCATTCATTTTTTATATTTCACCTCCTTTATTTGCCACAAATTCCTTCATTCATACCTCACCGCCTCCACCGGACTCATCTTCGATGCCTTACCCGCCGGATATAACCCGGACAGGATGCCCACAAGCACTGCCACCCCCAATCCACCCAGCATCACTCCAGGCTGCACCATCGCCGGAATGTTCATACCAAATTGTGTGCTTATACACATACATATCACGTAAGCACCAATGACACCCAGTACACAGCCCAGAACACCGCCTGCTGCACTCACCAGTCCTGCTTCCACGAGGAACAGCGACAGGACATTCCTGTTCTTCGCGCCTATCGCCTTCATAACGCCTATCTCATGCGTGCGCTCCATCACGGACATAAGCATAGTATTTATTATTCCCATGGACGCGACAATAAGAGAAATAGAAGCGATAGCAACAAGAACAGCCTGAAGTAACCCGAAAACTGTATTTAACTGCTCTATCGCACTCCCCATCGTCATTGCAGATGCGAAATCATCGAGTTTGTGATTCTCATCTATTCTCTCTTCTATTTCATCCGCTATCCCCTCAGCTTCTGCTATGTTTCTGATCTTTACCCATATCTCCGATATATCATCGTTACCAAGAATGCTCTTTGCGTCTCTCCTCGTCACGAATATCCCTGAATCAACACCGGCTTTGAAACCGCCCTGCTTCTCTAAGATGCCAACAACTCTGAATTTCTTCCCTCCTATATTTAGCCTGTCATTTACTCGAATCTCTTCATCGAAATAATCATTCGCAATGCTATACCCTATCTGACATGCTCTATGGTCGTTATCTCTTAAACCTCTTCCTCCTTTTCCCTCTTCCGTATTCACTATATCCCCGAATATCACATCAATGTCCTGTGGCTCAACGCCAATGACGTTGACCATCTTCCTTTCACCTCTGTATTCTACCTCTTCTGCCCTGCTTGCCATTGCCGCTGCCTCCTGCACTCCACTTATCCTCTCTACATCTTTTAAGTCCCTGTCATTGAACCTGCCAAGTTCCATATATTCTCCCCAGCTCGCTTCTCCCGGTAACACCATTATCAAATCACCCATCTCCACCAGTTCGCTTGTTACCGACTGCCTGAATCCATAGCCAACGGAAATCAATGCTATTACCGCAGCTATACCCACTGCTATTCCCAGAATAGTGAGAACAGTGCGAGCTTTCCGCTCATTTATATCCCGGTATGCCAGCAGAATCATATCTTTCATTGCTCAAGCAACCTCCCATCTCGCATCCTTATTACCCGTGGCGCATGCGCTGCGATCTCTGCATCGTGTGTCACTACGATTAGCGTCCGTCCTTCGTGATTCAACTCTTTTAAAATAGCCATTATCGCATCCCCGGTCTTGCTATCCACGTTCCCCGTTGGCTCGTCGCCGATGATAATTTCAGGGTTATTAGAGAGCGCACGAGCAATAGCCACTCGCTGCTGCTGTCCACCACTCAACTCCGCGGGTTTGTGATGCATCCTCTCACGAAGCCCGACTTTTATAAGCAGTTCCGCAGCCCTCTTCATACGCTCATCGCTGCTCACGCCTGCGAAGAACATAGGAAGCGATACATTTTCCACCGCATTCAGCGAATGAATGAGGTTAAACTGCTGAAATATGAACCCTATTTTCTCACGTCTTATTCCTGCAAGCTCGTTCTCGCTGAGCGAGGCGGTATTCACTCCATCTATGAATATCGCACCGCTCGTCGGCTTATCCAGGCACCCGAGCATATTTAGCAGCGTGGATTTGCCAGAGCCCGAAGCACCAACAATTGCGAGAAACTCCCCTTCTTCTATCTCTAAGTTCACTTCTCGCAGCGCCGGAACCTCAATCTTCCCCATCCGGTAAACTTTGCTTAGATGCTCTGCTCGAATCATGCTACTGTTTTCCTCCTGTGCTTCACTCTCAACCACACCACTGCAACAACTGATAACAGGATTGCTGGCAGTGCAAAGAAAGACATAGCTGGTAATGCATCCTTCTGCGGCTCTTTTACTTCTATGCTCACATCATAACCTTCGGTTTCGTATATCCTGTCGCTGTCTATGTCGCGGAACGCCAGTTTGAACGCAATTCTGTTTTCTCCTGCACTTAACTCGCGGGTGTCAACGTCAAACGAAGCGGAGAAGACGTCCCCTGCTTCCATGTCGCCGATGAAATATTCTGAAGGCAATACCCTCACTCTCCCTTCTCCGTTACTTACGGGCAACACTGATACTGCTTTAACGCCCTTTGGCATTCCATTAGCTACGTCAAAGTCTATCTTCGTTATTTCGCCTTTCAAAACCGACTTCGGCACATCCACCAGGATGAGTCTTACGTCTGCGTTGCTCCTTACGAATATCGCGGATTCAAGTGCATTTCGATGCGAATTGATACCGTTCTTGTACTCCACCACAAACAGGATATCTTTATTTCCGGGTGAAAGTGGAGTAAGCGAGAAATTCACAGCTCTTTTCTCGTATGGTGCCAGATTGCCTGTGAATATACACTCCGGCGAGATTTCTAACTCCCCTGTTCTTGCTTTTACCTGCACTTTCACACCGCTCACTGAATTAGGTCTGTTATTCGCCACCACCAGCGTTATCTCCTTTGATTCGCTGAGCGAAATCTCAGAAGTAACATCTTTCTCAAGTATCTCTACGCTGCTACTCGCCACCTTTACAGGCACCGGAAATCGCACGTTGTCGCCATTATCCACTTCTATGCACACCTCGGGGAAGTAAGTGCCGTCGCGGGTATAAGCGGCAACTTTTATCGGTATTGCGATTGTTATACTTTCACCGGGTCCTAAAGCTCCTACGTTGAAGTACTCAGAACGCTGGAAACCTTCTCGCAACCATTCTATGTCCCTGTTCCTGCTACTCAGCCTTATGCTTTCTATTTCTGCATTTACCGTTGATGTCGTCGTGGTAGAGGATGTGTAACCCGTGGTAGTGGTCGTCATTGTCTCTGTCTCTGATGATTGTGTGTCCATGTTTTGTATTGTTACGGTAATGGTGCCGGTGTCGCCGGGCATCAAAGCTTCTGGTTCCAATTTGTAGTCCGTAATCATCACCGCAGGACCATCTGCGGCTGATACCGTGGCTGCTGCAAACAGCACCAGAACCATAAAACCCATCGCAATGGTCCTCTTTGCTCTTATCATTTCTTTTTCTCCTCCTTCTTTTTCGGAAAAAAGAGGAATGAGTTTTTTTTGCTCATCCCCCTATCTCTATTGTGTACTCAAACCTCTCTACATTCCTCGGCAGTATCTCCAGTGACCATACGCCGCCGGTTGCGTTCTTCACTTCGTACGTCTCGCAGTACTGCGTGCTCATCACGTGATACATTCCCCCGCTCGCCGATTCCCGGGGCGGTAAAAACCCACTTCCCAGACTTATATGCTCTGTTTTGACCGTTTTTACAGCTTCTGGCTCCAATACACCACCATCCAGCGCCGCTAACCTCAACGTAACGTCGAAAGCCGGTTCTTCATTATCTCCCGCCACATCACTGTATTTGTCGTACCCATACTGGTTAGCGCTGATTACAATTTTAACGTTCTCACCCGATTTCACACTGAATTCTTCTCTGAACGGTTCTGTAGGCTGTTTCCACACTTCTATGCTCAATCGCACTTCATGATTCCATCGCTCTACGGAAGGGTCGTCCATGTTCAGATTGATGCTCGCCTCATACCTGCCTTTCGCATCCGCTGGCACGTTCACAGCCACCCTCACCGTCGCCTTCGAGTTCGCATCCACTTTCGAGGGTGATTCTATGCTTATCCAATCAGCGGGAATCTCACCCGGACAGCCGGGACCCATACAATGTGACCCTTCTCCATCTACCTCTGGATTTATTGCTATTGCTTTGTCGCCCCTGTTCTCAAGCTGTATCTCGTATTCCTGACTCTGCCCCGCTTCTAACCTGTCGCGTATGTATTGCGGCTGTATCGTAATCTTCGGCGGTTCCCAGACATGTATTGACATCCTCATCGAGTTTATGTATGCCGGGAACGGTACTGGATACGGCATTGGTATCGTATCATTGGTGAATACGATTTGCGTGCTGTACTGCCCGATTTCCGCATCTCCCGGTATCCGCACCTTTACCGTGAATTCCCGCTCCTCTCCAGACTTTAGCTCCGCGCTACCGGGTTCAATTGTTATCCATTCCTTTTCCAGTGTGTACTCGCCAGACGGTTGAACCACAATGCGTGGGCTTGCGGATACCATCGCTTCGTTCTTGTTCCTTACCTTCACCGTGAACTCTTTTTCGCTACCGGGCTTCAGCTCAAACCATTTGTCCCGTGGCGAAATCTGCAATTTCACTGGTTCTCCACTCTGTACCGGAACGCCTCTTACGTCCATACCTGCCGTTATTACACCCAGATTTAACACCGGCTGTGCTGCCGGCGGCGCCACCTGACCCGCGACCGCAGCGACGGAAAAAACACTCAGGATAAACGCCCCGAGCACAACCAGCACCTCCTTTTTCTTACCCATTTTTGCACCTACCTACATCTATATTGTTAAGTTCGATTTTTTTACGTCGAACTTGATTAAATATAGCCAAGTATGGGTATTTAAGCTTTTCGATTTTTCGAAAAACCGAAAAACATAAAATCAGATAATGCTAAATATATGGGGCTACGATGAAAATGGAACAACTTCCGGTGGTATGACCCATGGGCGACCTCGCAAAGATATTTGGAAAAACAGCACAGCTAACTGTACTCGATTATTTCATGAAAAACCGGGGTGAAACAACCTATCTTTCCGGGATCGCAGAGGCGACTGGACTGTCTCATTCCAGCGTCGCAAGGGTGATTGAGCCACTTCTGGAACTGGGAATAGTAAAAGAAGGCAAGATGGGAAAGCAGATAAGAACCTTCAGATTGAACGAGGACAACGAGATCACCCGGCTGCTGATACGGTTTTACAAAGAGGCAGAAGAGATACTAACCGATAAATGAGCTACTTGTTCAGTACGATGACAAAAGTGCTGCCCTCCCCAGGTCTGCTCTCTGCCCATATTCTACCGCCATGTGCTTCTATTATTCCCTTGCAGATCGCGAGTCCAAGTCCAGTGCCCCTGGTCTGTGCACCACCAACCTGATAGAACTTATCAAATATCCTCTCCAGCTCTTCTGCCGGGATGCCTACCCCCGTATCGCTGATTCTCAGTTCCACCTGCCCATTCAGCTCTCTCACCTTTATGCCTATTCTTCCACCGTACGCGGTAAATTTTATCGCATTATCAAGCAGGTTTATAAGCACCTGCCTCAGCTTACCACTGTCTCCATAGATCGGAGACAGACCTTCAGGTAGGTCTATATCCAGTCTTAAACCTTTACCCTCTGCCTCTTGCCTCACATTCTCGACCGCATCCTCAATTATATCCCCCAGCGATACTTTCTCCTTATCGAGCTTCATTCTGCCTGATTCTATACGTGACAGATCCAGCAAGTCTGTAACGAGCTTTGTCTGCCGATCTATGTTCCTGAGTATTACGTTCAGCATCTCCTGTCTTGTTTCTCCTCCTATACCGTCACCCTGCAACACCTGCGCTGATGTCTTCATAGCCGCGAGAGGGGTCTTTAATTCATGAGATACCATCGAAACAAACTCAGATTTCAGCTTGTCGAGCTCTTTCAGTTGCTTATTCGCACGCGTAAGCTCTTCATTCGTTCGAACCAGGTCGCAGGTCTTCGCCTTTACTTCCGCCTCCAGCCTTTTGTTCCATCGGGAAAACATCAGTATCAACCCTCCACTACCGCCCGTTATAATCGCAATTACAGCACCCAGGAATATCATCTGCTCTTTATACACCGAACGAATCAATGAATCCACCTCGCTCTCCGGCACAAGTACACCCACCGACCACAATTGATCGCGCCATCTGACCGGTGCATACGCCACTATGTACTCTTCATTTGTGGCATCACTGCACGTTGCAGTTCCTTCTTTACCGCTCGCCTGGTCACTCTGGATCGCTGTCCATCCGTTCCATGGTCTCTCGAACAGCTCACCATTATATAGCATCTGACCATGGTTATCCATCATGTACACGTATCCTGTTCTATTCGCCATAAGTGGTGCGATGAACTTGTCTGAAATGGTTGACACCCTTATGATAGCGAGAATAACACCCCGGAATTCTTCACCATCATGTACCGGTACCCAGATGAACGATCCCAGACCGCCTTCAAACAGATACGTGGGTCTACAAATCCTTGTTTCTCCATCATCCCGCACAGCTTCAAATATATCACTCCTATTCTCCGCATACAGGTCGTAACCTATAGGAGCACGCTCTTCCGGGTAGCCGTATACTACCACCCCACTCGCATTTATATACTCAATGCTGTAAAAACCCTCTGATTTGGTGTATATCGTCTGGAAACACCGCGTGATGTTGTCTACTGGATCGCCTGACCTGTCACGTGCGAGTATCTCGATTATCGTCACACGTTCATTTGCGAATTCGCTTATGCTCGAAGCAGCCTGTCGTGCCAGCATCAGCTGCTGTTCACCGTACTGCGTCCTGACCGTCTCCCTTACCTCCCCGTGCGACCTTAATCCCAGAAGAATCACCATCACTATGAGTACCACACAGATTACCAGTATAGCCACTCTGCTATCCCTGTTCATTTAACCTCACAATTTTCAGCCATTATACCGCACAAATTTTCAGCCATCATGATCGCGATCAATACTGATCCACCGATCTCTCTTCGGTTCATGCTTATTTACGGCGCGGTTCTACGCAGAACAGCCTTTATCCTCACCTTCAACTCTGCCAGATCAAATGGCTTTGTCACGTAGTCATCGGCGCCGAGTTCTAAACCTTTCACCTTATCCGGCACCTCACTCTTCGCTGTTAACATTATTACCGGTATGTAGCTCGTCATCTCATCCTGCTTCAATCGCTGACATACCTCAAATCCATTTATACCGGGCAGCATCAAATCGAGAAGTACAAGATCCGGTATCTCGGTCCGTACTTTCTCCAGCGCTTCGAGACCATCTCGTGCCTCGATGACATTGTAATCCTCCTGTTCCAGCGCCCTCTTCAATGGTAACAGAGTATCTGGTTCATCATCCACTATCAGTACCTTGATTCTCGTATCCGAAAGTCTCCTGATCCTCGACTCCAATTCGCTTTTGGTGATGCCCAGCTGCTCTGCTATCTCACTATAAGTGGCATCTCGATTTAGCAGTTCGAGTATCTTCCGGTCTTGCTCGTCCAATTTCAACTTTTCGGTCACTAACTAATATGATAACTCAGAGTGATTATAAAAAGATCACCAGTCAATCTTTTAGCCTCTCCTTGCAGTACGGACAGAACTTCCACGAAGAAGAGACCGAAGATTCACACTTCGGACACTTCGTTATCCCGATATCGGCACCACAGTAAGGACATATCTTCCAGTTACGGTCTATATCACTGTTACAGACCGGACATTTATAAATACTCCCCATCTGATTTGTTATACCTGCGCGTGCTAAGTAATCCTTGACTCGCTCGTCACTATCACTGTTTGAGACGGTTTTTATCACCGCTCCTTTGATGCTCAAAGCCGGATATGCCCTTATATATGCCTCCCTCAATTGCTTAACGGTTGGTCGCATATAAGCACCCTCATAGGGTAATCTGTGCCCGAGCATCTCCTCCACATAATCCGAGGGTACACCCTGATCACGAAGTATTGTGGAGAAAGAAGCACGTAGAGCATGTATACCCGCAGTATTTATCGTTCTTCCCTTCTCGTTCTCACTTATCAGCCCCGCTTTCAATGCCACTGCCTGCATAGCTCTGTTTATACCGCTCTCGTACGCTCTCACTCGTTCCTTCCTGCGACGATTCGATTCGGAAATGAATAGCGGTGATTCTGGCGTGAGTTTCTCCGGAGCGAGATATCGCGAGCCTTTTCGCCTCAGTTTGAGGTAACAACTCAAAGTATCAACTGCATCTTCACCCAGGAACGTATAGTACTCGATTCCTTCCTTCTCCCTTATGAGATGCAGAGTAAGAGGGACCTCTCCCTTCTCTATACCCTCCGCTACATCACCATAATTCAGCGAGATCAGCTCCTTCATACCCAGTCCACCCTGAAATGCGCACAGAATTATCGCTCTATCACGTAATCGCTCACAAACGTCTATCATTCGCTTTACATCCTGTGCCGAGAGGAATCTTCTGAAATTCTCTTTCACTTTCCGCGGCGTTGGCAGGTGTAAATTACCGATAGGGACATCATTTTCCTTGTAGAAGACCCTGACATCTTCGATTACTCGCGCCGCAGAACGCGGTGCCAACCCTCTTTCGCCTCTACGCCTGCCACCCTTATCAGGTATCACATAATCTGTTCTGAGCCAATCATAGAACTCTTTTAACTTATGCTCGGTCTTCTTCACACCCTCCCTCTTCGCTTCCTCTATCAGTTCTGGTGGGCTCTTACACCTCCACTGGCAGTATAATTTTATCAATCGAGGTCGGTTCCGTCTTGTCACCTCACCCCTGCCGATGAGTGTGAGCTGCACCTCTTTAAACTCGCTAAATGCTCTTTCCGCCTCTTCAAGCCCTATATCTGCTTCTATACTAATATTTCCTTCATCTTCGCTTTTCGCCATTCTCACATATGATGATCTTCATTATCGTATAAATAATTGCCTGTGTAAAAAGGATTGGATAAATAATGCTGCCATGCAGCAGTGCTGGGATGACATGAAGAGATGCATCCTCCTGGGTTTAGATGATGCACACGGGTTGCTGGAG
>JAODGH010000044.1 GCA_025464325.1 Methanosarcinales archaeon
ACACCAGCACCGGCAACACCAGCACCGGCAACACCAGCACCGGCAACACCAGCACCGGCAACACCGACACCAACGCCCAAACCAACACCGGGTTACGGCTGGCTATGCGCTATTGCCGGTCTGTTAGCAGTAGCATACGTAGTGCTGCGAATAAAGAACTAACTGCAAAAGGTTTTTTTAAGGGGCTACTTTTTAACCCCTTTTCCCTTTTATATTTTATTTCTTTCTGTATTCAGTTACTAAATCGTTTTTTTGTGATAGACAGCTTATGCCACGCTATTTTAACTTGCCCCACGATATACAGATTATGGAATGACAGATACGAAAGAACATGCGGGCGATAATGGTAAAGGCAAAGATAAAGGCAAAGACAGATTCACCTGTCTGTTTGTCGACTGGTATTATGCGTACGACCTTTGCCGTGACATAAGCAAGCGAATAAAAGATGCAGGTTTCATGCCTGACGTGATCATCGGTGTGGCACGTGGTGGCTGGTATTTGGCGCGAGTATTGTGCGATTTCTTACTGGTCCGTGATCTCTTCAGCATGAAGCTGGAGCACTGGGGTGTGGCTGCTACGGTTACCGGTCGAGCGGAACTGAAATACGGGCTTGATAGTGTGGCACAGAAGAAGCTGGACGGCAGCCGGGTGCTAATCGCAGATGATGTGACAGATAGCGGTGAGAGTATAAAGCTCGTGCTCGAATATGTTCGATCGTTCGGACCCGCGGATGTGAAGACCGCGGCTATGCATCATAAAACCACTTCATCGTTTGTGCCTGACTTCTATGGTGAGTTAATGACCGAATGGCGCTGGATTATATACCCATGGAGTGTGCATGAGGACGTTATGGAACTGGTATCACGAGTGTTGGATCGGGATTGTGGTGGTGCTGCGGATCTGGAGGAGATAAGGGACAGGATGAAGGACGAATACGATCTGTACTTGCCCTATCATCTACTGAACGAGATTCTGGAGAACATGGTATTCCATGGTAAGATGCACAGGGCGAAACGTGCGGGTAAGCTACAATGGGTGTTGCAGAAGTAAGCGAATGAAAGTAGAGCCTGTAATAAACTTTAAATGAAATGACCGCTTTTTTTAGATCAAAGGAGGAGGTTAGTGCGCACACTGGTTATTTGTGTGGATAGAGACGACGATATAGGCGAGAAAACGGGTTTGAAAACGCCAATAGTTGGTAGAAGGCGTAGTATAGAGGCTGTTACGAAACTTGGACTTGAGGATTCTGAAGATTCTGATATCAATGCGATATTCGAGGCTATAAAGATATACGACGATCTGAAATCGCGGAATGAAGATGCGGTGGAGATCGCACTGATTGCGGGTGATAAGAATCTTGGTATAGATGCGGATCTGAAGATAGGTGCGGAGCTGGATGAAGTACTTACCAGCACGAATGCGGATTCTGTAATACTGGTGAGTGACGGTGCGGAAGACGAGACCATCCTGCCGATAGTCCAATCGCGGGTGAAGATAGATTCAGTACGGCGCGTGGTTGTGAAACAGAGCGAGCCACTGGAGAGTACATTCTATGTGATGAAGAAGTTGATAGAGGATCCGAAGTTCTCACACACGTTCCTGCCTCCTGTGGGCTTGATACTCGTCCTTTTAGCATTGTCGCTGATATTTGAGCTATCGGATAAGGCGATGGGGTTGATACTCGCGGTTGTTGGTGTATACATACTGCTGAAAGGGCTGGGTCGCGAGAGCCTGCTGAGCGACTTATTGAAGCTGATGAAGCAGTCACTGTACAGTGGTAGAATATCGGTCGTCACGTATATCGCTTCGGCTATCTTTGTACTCGTGGGTACGTTCCAGGGTATGGCAGGCAGCTGGGCGTTTTATACCGACATGTCACCCGAGATAGGTGGGTTTTTATTGCCTGGTGTTGTATTTGTCAAGTACGCCATATGGTGGTATATTGGTGCGGTACTCGTTCCGCTTGGTGGTAAGATGATGTACATGCTTATAGAAAGGGAGCGAATAGTGACACACTGGGCGATTTTATTCTCCGTTGTTGCATCGGGTGTCATACTATGGGGTGGCAGCGAGAGCATATTATTGTTAAATGGCGGTAATTATCCAATGGCATATCAGACCTTATTCCTGTCTTTGCTCTGGGCGATTATACTCTCACTTACGGGCGTCAAGATATCAGGATATATAAGAACGACCATAAAGAAGGAGAATAGGGATATGGGTCTGGAAACCGAGGGCAGGTAAGTAATGCGAGGACTGTGTGCGGTTTGTAAAGGTTCACGGTTATTGTGCGGGTTGAAAACGTGTCCCATACTGAAGGCGATATTGAGGAGGCAGTCCGGATTGAGCAACCTGAGTAACGACTTCTCTGGACCCTCTACTTCGGTATTCGTTGGCAGAATAGGCTATCCTGAGGTGGGTGTGGGTCCCTTAGCGGTGATACCGGAACAGACCGATCTGGAATTATCCACCGCCCATCCTGCGGAATGGCTTGCTATGGGTATGGATCGGCTGATCGAACTGCGAGGTACGACATTGCGAGCGAGAAAGCCCGAACATATCAGATCAAAGACGGGTTTTATCGCAGATCTGAAGGAATTGGCAATGGCTGAACGCCCTACCGATGTCGAACTACGTTTTGGCAGCAAGCCAACATTCAAATTCGCGTTCTCCGATATCCTGCCACCTACTGGTGCCAGTGTACGGGTTGAGAATATGCGAATTGTTGAGAACCCCAGGATACCGAAGAAGGTGGAACGTATCGTCACCGACGATCTGAATGCGGTAGAAGCGGTGAATATGCTTTATAGCACGGGTGTGGATGTCTATAAGCTATCAGAGATTTTATCTGCGGGTATACTTGGCAGGAACAGGGTTAAGAAGCTGGTTCCTACGAGATGGAGCATCACGGCGACCGATGATATCGTCTTCAGGTATCTCTCCGCGGAGCTGAAGGACTATCCGCCATTGGATTCGTTCCTGGTGTACGAATCGATGTATCTTGGTAATCGTTTTGTCATACTTCTGCTACCTTCGCTGTTCGAGTATGAGAATTTCGAGATATGGTTCTCTGGCTCACTGTGGAGCCGTGGAAGTAGTAGTACGATACTGGGAGAATATGAGGGCTACAATGGCAGGAAGAGATATGCCACAGATGAGGGTGGGGGCTACTATGCCGCACGACTGGCAGTAGCAGAAGCGTTATCACGAATGAGACGTCAGGCGGGTGTGGTAGTGTTCCGTGAGATAGAGCCCAGTTACGTTCTTCCGCTTGGCGTATGGGTTGTCAGGGAAACAGTAAGAGCCGCATTCAGAAACCGGGCGGAGAAGTTTCAACGGCTGGAGGAAGCGTTAAGCTATATAAATTCGCGCTTATTATCAGATATAAAGGAACTGAAGGTGAAGAGTAAAATACTGGGACAGAGAAGGCTTGATGACTACTGGCGATGAGGGTATACAGAATAGATAAGGAAAGTGGTAAATGGAAGAAGTTCTGTCCACAATGTGGCAGACAGACAGAGGAGTTCATAGGCTCCATCTGCCCGGAATGCTTCCTGCGTACGATTGTATTGATTGACCCGAAGGCAATAAGGGTGAATTTGAAACTGTGCAAGAGCTGTGGTACTTACTTCTGGGGTGGTGAGAAGACCAGTATTGAAGATGCGGTAATAAATACAGTGAAGAGAGAGCTGAGACGGCGATACGGAGACATACGATGTGATGTTGAGGTTATAGCTATAGAAGAGAAGCGAGCACGGGTGAGAATAAAAGCAGAGCTGAAGGGTGTGATAGCGGAACAGACCGGTGAGATACGGCTGGATATAAAGACCGGTAGCTGCGATCGATGTAGCAGGATAGCGGGTGGCTACTACGTCGCAATAGTGCAGGTACGCGCTCAGAACAGGTTACCAACGGACAATGAACTAAAGTCAGCGTCAGAGATCGCGCAATCGGTATTAGAAGAGCCGGAATTCATAGCCAAACAGCGAATACTGAAACAGGGGCTGGACATATACGTCAGCAGCATGAAATACGGTCGTAAACTCTCGTGGGCGATAGTTAAGCAGTTGGGTGGCAGTTTCACAGAGAGCCGGAAGCTGTACGGCAGAAAAGATGGCAGGAACATCTATCGGTTCTCGTTTTCCGTCCGGCTGCCGGGATTCCAGGAAGGTGCGAAGGCGCGAATAGACGGACGCGAGATATCTGTGGTACGGGTGGCGAAAGGGCGTGGTATCGAATACGTGGACCTGAACACGGGAGAGCACGAGTTCTTGAAGATGCAGGATACAAAGAAGCTTCAGGCGATATCCTTCTACTAAATGTACTGCCCTCCACCCAGGTAGGCATCAAGGACACGTTCGTCGTTCTGTACCTCTTCGGGTGTACCGGATGCTATAACCCTGCCCCGGTTGAGTACGTATATATAATCGCACAATCGCATGATCACATGCATATCATGTTCAATAATGAGGATGGTCATATTGAACCGGTCTCGTAGCTCTTTTATATGGTTCAGTAATTTATTACCGAGCGTCGGGTTCACACCCGAGAACGGCTCATCGAGCAGCAGCATATCCGGCTCTGCCATTAGTGCTCTTGCCAGCTCCAACAGCCGTTTTTGCCCGCCGGATAACGCGCCTGCATACTCTTCTTTAAGTGGCAGCAGCCCAAATAGTCTGAGCAATGAATGCGCCCGTGCCCTATTCGATTCCTCCTCCCGTCTCACCTCTCGTGCTCGCAGCCACACGTTCCATATCCGTTCGCCCTGTTGATATTTTGGTGCGAGCAGCAAATTCTCCTCGACTGTCATTCTTGACAATACCTTCGTGAGCTGGAAGGTACGGATCAGCCCCATCCGCGCAATCTCGAAACTATTTTTAGCTTCTATGTTCTCGCCTTTAAATACGATCGCTCCACGATCCGGTTGTTCGAAACCACTGATTATATTGAAGAGAGTGGTCTTCCCCGCGCCGTTTGGACCCATGATGCCCACTATCGATTGTCGCTCCACCTCAAGGGAGCAGCCATTCACAGCTCTTATACCGCCGAAGCTTTTCTCCACGTCCCGCACAGAAAGCATAACTTAATATAACAGTTGTTTCAACAGTTTATATTATTTCTTTGTCAGGTTAGTATCATGGAATTGACATCTGCAAGGAGGCGAAGATGGAATATAAAATAGCTGTGATCGGTGGCGATGGTATAGGACCGGAAGTGGTGGCAGAGGGTATTAAAGTACTCGAAGCAGTATCGGAACTCTATAATTTTGAATTGCGCTGGATTGAGTATCCACATGGTAGTGAGCATTATCTGAATACGGGAGAGTTGATGAGTGAAGAGACGTTGAAGGATCTGGCGGGCAGTGACGCGATATATTTCGGCAGTATCGGTGATCCGCGTGTGAAACCGGGCGTATTAGAGCAGGGCATTCTGCTCACGCTCAGGTTCTACTTCGATCAGTATGTGAACCTCAGACCGGTGAAGCTCCTGGAGGGTGTGCATACTCCGCTCGCAGATAAACAGCCGCGAGATATCGATTTCCTGGTTGTACGAGAGAATACTGAGGATTTCTATGTCGGTCTCGGTGGCAGTGTGAAGGGGGGTAATAGCCATGATGTACTGGAACTCACCCGTGAGCTTTACAGTATCAAGTTCAATCTGGACGTGGAGAGTGATGCAGATGAACTCGCGTATCAGATCGGGGTATTAACACGGGCGGGCTGTGAACGAGTGATGCGATTCGCGTTTGAACTTGCCCGTGAAACCGGTAAGAAGCGAGTGACGAGTGTGGATAAGGCGAACGTACTGACAGATGGTTACGGTTTCTGGCGTGAGATATTCACTGAAGTGGCAAAGGACTATCCCGATATTGAGACAGAATTCAACTTCGTGGATGCGATGTGCATGTGGATGGTCAAGAATCCGGAGTGGTACCGGGTAATTGTGGCACCAAATATGTTTGGCGATATAATAACGGACCTCGGTGCGATGATTCAGGGTGGACTGGGACTCGCACCGGGCGCCAATATAAATCCCGGGGGTGTGTCCATGTTTGAGCCCATACACGGGTCTGCGCCGAAATATAAAGGTAAGGGCATATCAAATCCGATTGCAGCGATATGGGCGGGTGCAATGCTACTTTCCAATATAGGCGAGAAGCCTGCCGCTGATACGGTTTTACATGCGATAGAATCTGTACTGCGAGCTGGCAAAGTGAGAACATACGATCTCGGTGGCAGCTCGAAGACGAGCGAGGTGGGTGATGCTATCGTTGAAGCGATAAGAACTATGATAACTGGATGAAGATAGCGGTTCTTGATGGTTATGTAGATGAGCCATCATGCCTTGGTGTTCCACCGTATATTGCACCATATCCACGCTACATATGGGGCATGCTCAGATCGATGAGGAGCGTGGGAGAGTGCCATTACTTCACCATAGACCAGTTCAGAACGGATGCGCGGTTGAGGACGAAACTGGCGAATTTTGAGCTCATGATCATCATTGCAGGTGCCATCGTGCCGGGTAAATACCTCGGTGGCGTACCGCTTCGCCCGGGCGAACTGCCTGAGGTCGCTATTGCGAACCGCAACATACTCGTAGGACCAATAACGCTGGAACTGTCGGACGAGCAACTGCCCGATCAGCTTGAAGTCATCGAATACCCGTTTGAAACCGCTCTGTATGAACGCTTGCTTGAGATTACACGATCGAAAGCGGGTCCTCCCGATCTGAACCGGTTTGCACTGCTGGGTGCCGAAGTGGTACGATCGCATCCCGACTTCCCGTATGTCGTGTGTGAGATGGAGACCTATCGTGGCTGCTACTGGTCAAGATGCTCCTTCTGCATGGAACGATTCCAGCACAGGTGGATGAGACCGCCTGAATGTGTCCTTGCGGAATTTGAACAGCTCTATTCGTACGGTGTTCGCCATTTCAGACTCGGTAAGCAATCGGATTTCCTGTGCTATATGTCAGATTTCGATAGCCCGGATCCCGTACCCGAACCAGAGCGGATGCTGAATTTCCACAGGGCTATATGGCGTCTGTGTCCTGCTATAAACACGCTACATATGGATAATATCAACCCGAGGACGATAGCAACACACCCAGAAGCGAGCCGGAAAGTGTTGAAGACGATTGTGGAATATCAGACTGCGGGAAACGTAGCGGTGTTCGGCATGGAAAGCGCAGATGAGAAGGTCGTAGAGGCGAACAACCTCGCGGCGTATCCGGAGGATGTGCTATTTGCTATCGCGATGGTGAATTCTATCGGTGGTGCACGTGGCACAAATGGTATGCCCATGCTACTACCGGGCTTGAACTTCGTATGTGGTCTAATAGGCGAGACAAAAGAGACTTTTGAGCGGAATTACGCGTTCCTTGAGGAATTACTCAACCGGAACCTGCTGCTTCGCAGGATCAATATCCGCCAGGTTAAAATACTGCCACGTACACCAATCGCAGGATTCGGCTACAGGAATCTGAAACGGCATAAAAGATACTTCAAATCGTTCAAGAGGCGTGTTCGTGAGAATATCGACCGGGAGATGCTCAGACGTGTTATACCGTATGGTACAGTGCTCCGTGCGTTGAGATGCGAGACACATGCTGGTAAGATCACGTTCGCACGTCAGCTTGGCTCTTATCCCATTCTTACCGGTATCATCGGGCTGTATGAGCGTAATAGATTCATTGATGCACGAGTGATCGATTATGGGATGCGTTCCATAACGGCGATTGAGTACCCGCTGGACATAAACAGTGCGAAGATGTATCAGATAGAAGCGATACCCGGTATAGGCGCTCGTAATGCCGCACAAATTGTGAGGAACAGACCGTTCAGTAGCATGGACGATCTGAAACGCTCGGTTTCAATACCGATCTATAATAAATTGCGCGAGTTCGTATGTGTGCGTTCATAAGTTTACCAGTATTCCTTCTTCCTCCTCATTATTAAATAGAGGAACAGGGGTGCACCCATGAACGCGGTCAAAATGCCAACGGGCAGTATTACCGGTGCCAGAATAGTTCGCGCAATAGTGTCCGCACCAAGCAAAAGAGCGGCACCAAAAAGACCGGAAGCTGGTATCAAGAACCTGTTATCACTGCCGATGATGATTCTGCAGATATGAGGCGCGACAAGTCCTATGAAACCGATAGTGCCTGTGAAACATATAATGCCCGCGGTTATCAATGAGGCAACGGTCAATATGAAGATTCTGCTCCGCTCTACGTTTACACCAAGGCTTTTCGCTGTTTCATCTCCAGCACCCATGACATTCAGGTCCCATGACTTCCACATGAGCAATGGAACACAGACTGCAAGCAATATGGATACCGGCGGGATGGTATCCCACGAAGCTTTTCCGAGACTGCCAACCATCCAGAAATAAGCCTCCTTTACCGCTTCGGATTCCGCGAAGTACATCAACAGACTCGTTGCGGCACCAAAGAGATAGAGCATTGCAATACCGGCAAGGATCATCGTCTCAGGCGTAGCTCTTTTATACCGGGTCAGTCCGAATATAACGAAGGTGGGGATGAGTGAAAATACAAATGCATTTGCTATTATGAGGTACTTACCGACGATGAGCCCGGTGCCCAGAAGTATGGCAAGAGCGGCACCAAAACCCGCACCAGATGCGATACCGAGCGTGAAAGGACTGGCAAGCGGATTGCGTAGAATGCCCTGCATCACGGTGCCTCCGATTGCGAGCCCTATACCGGCTAAAACACCCATCAAGATTCGGGGCAATCTAAGGTTCCAGACGACGATCTCACTCGTCGTTTCCGGACCTCGAAACATACCATGCCAGATTATTGAATACACATCTATGACTCTGATGGGGTAGGATCCGAGCGTTGCGGCTATGCCCGCAATAATAACGATTAATGATACGGAAAATAGGATAAACAGTATTTTCCGACCGATAAACTTTCTATATTGTTCTTTTATTTCCCTCGTGTCGGTATATACCTTCTCTATGGTACTCATGTTCATATTTAGATTTTGTGAATATGGTTCACTATGTAAGACCCTTATATTTTTATGCTTTGATTTTTACAATATTTAAATACATATGTTTTCAATAAAACCCAAAGCATTCTCTATATGCATGGCTGCATAGCCAGAACAGCACAGTCTTTCTTCTATAGGTACTGTATGTTCTTCGATTCCGCTGATCCTGCCAGCTATTTCAGACGTTATTCGCATCGGATTTGCCATTTAGAACGGTAATTATTATACTATTTCCTGTACGGCTCTTCTCGGTGTATGTCGCCCCGGCTTCGCATAACCGAGCCTGAACAGAATTTGTGGGTGTTCCGTCATATTCAACAGAGATTTCAACTCCTGACGAAGCTCCGGTACTTCTATCGGCGGGTTTAAAAATGCGTACTGGATACCAAAATGTGTGGCTGTGAGTGCAATCTTCTCGAGCAATATCCCGGTTTTAACCCATGAAAGCTTATTATCCTGAACAGAGCCCAAAACGCCAAGTACCGGTGCCTGATCGGCGAGTCGCCTGTCCTTTTCAGATTGCGATTTGCCCATATTGAACGATCTGATAATGAACGGGCTCAAAAAAGAGAGAGCGGTGGGGATGCTGAATGCATAGCCGGGTATGCCGTCCCCCGACTTCGTCCAGTTGTGTCGCATCCATGAAGCCAATTCCATGCGAAAAGCCCTGTTATTCATCTGGATTACATCACCACGGGCAATAAGTTCGGCAACTTCGGATTTTATCTGCCGCTCTTTTATCAGTACTAAACAGAAACCATCTTCATCAGCACTTTCTTTTAACTTCTGTAAACTTCTTTCATTGATTGTGCGGGTTTCATACTCGTTCCGATTCGTGTGGCGTAGGGTGATTGATGCAAATAGCTTATCATCAAATTCCGGTTCTCCAGGTTCTTCTGTGGAAAATTCGGTGACTGCGACAGGTTCATCACCTTCAGGGAAGTATTCGAGCTTGTATCCAAGATGGAAGTGTTCAGCAGCGATGAACAAATTCGCCAGTGCACATCCAATGCTTATATACATCTCCCTGTTGTCCGGGTCAACAACAGGCAGCTGCCGCGATAAATCGGCATAAACCGCGATCGTACGCCGTTCAACCGAAAATTTCCACGGCTGCGTGTTGTGCCCCGAAGGTGCGAGAATCGCATACCTGAGCAAGAATTGTAAAATCTTCTCTAATGCAGCACCCTCTGGAAAATCCTGCTCTGCTACCCGCCAGGGTGTAACCCCGGGATCATATTTCTTCATCTACCTCTTTTCGTCTCCTAAGAGCAACTCCCCGTCTGTTTTACCTGTACGCATTCTGATCATATTAACTTTGTTCTTCAATTCTCTACGCTTTTTGGTGACTACAGCGGCGTATAAACAGCTGATGGCGTAAAGATTAAAAAAGAGGGTTTATGATGGGTAATTAAGTATCTGCGGTTTCATGCTGACCGGATAAGGACTCTGGCATGTTGTTAAGTTTACGCGGGCGAGCAGGCAGGTTCGGACGTAGTCGGAGGCTAAGCCACAGTCACGAGCGCAGCGCGGTGCGGGTCATCCAGAAACCGCTAAATAATACCGTTTTTGAGTTCATGCTCATCACACAACCGTCTCGATTTTGACTCAAGTTCCTTCTGATATCCCTTCGATGGTGCGAAAAAGGTTCTATACAGACTCTTATATCCGGGCACAAGGTCAGGATAGTGCTTTTCCAGAAATTTATAGTAGAGTGTTTTGCAATCCGCTGCTCTATCACCGTATAAAGTTAATGCGCCAGCCAGGCAGAAATCAGCTCCATATTCCTTCGCGGTTTTTATCAGCTCATCAACTTCTTCTTCAGAATCAGATAAAAATGGTAGTACGGGAATAAAACACACACCGGTAAGAAATCCTGCCTCTTTACACTCCTTCATTGTTTCCAGTCTTTCAATCGGTTCAGGTGCTCCCGGTTCAAGAATCTTCGCCAATTTTTCATCAAGTGTTGAAATAGAAAAAGAGATAATTGCTCCATGTTTCAGATCGGGCTGTAAATCAGCCGGCAAAATTGCATTTTTATCAATCTCTTTCAGTATATCTAAATCTCGCAAAACGAGTTTTGATTTCGTTAAAATATGAACAGGGAAACGGTATTTCAAAATTATCTCAAGCAGCCTTCTTGTGAGTCCCAATTTCTCTTCTATTTGCATGTAGGGTTCAGTAGCAGAAGATAGGGCGATGATACCATATTCACGCTTCTTTGCTCTTCTTGCAAGTTGCTTCTCCAGAAGTTCAGGAGCATTTATCTTTACCGATAAAGTCTTTGCCATGTTCTCACCATATTTGCTCCCTCTAATGTAGCAGTAGATACAATTGAAAGAACATCCTGAATAGGGGTTTACTGAATAGTCGTCCAGAAACCAGTCATCCCTCTTTCTGTGCCTGTTCAGAATGGATTTTACCCGGATTTCATTTACCATTTCATCCCTTTTTAAGCCGTGCTTTTCTGCATTGATCTATTACAAACACAGGGTTTTCGTTGCAAACTTACCGGAAATGATACGATATAAACCGATCATATTTTCGTACATATAAATTATTGCATCAATAGCAGTTTTCCAAATTATTTTGCAACAGACCGGAAAAAGCTCGAGATGGCATACAAAACCGATGAAAGAGTAGCAATGTTGAATGAAAAAAAGCGCAACTGTTGGTTTCATCGCACCAACATTATTTTTACTGGCGTATCTAATCAATGGCTATCTTGAATCGGGTATTTTTTATAGGATATTATTATTAACGCTCTGTGGAGGTTGGCTTGTTTTTGTTTTAGCGAGGTTCTATTACGAATGGAGTATGTAAGCGAGGTGAGAGGCGAACTGGAATTAAAAATAAGCAAGAACCACCTGATTGTGGGTTCAATAATCCTGATGCCTGGCGTTATTTTAATTGATGTATTTGACCTTCTGGCTCCTGGGGTTGGTTCAGTCTCTTCTGGTGTGGTGTTAATCATAGCCGGTCTGTACAGAGCAGTGAAAATCGAAACAGAAATTCGTTGCATTTACTCTTACCTTATAACCCACTTTTACTACAACAGGGAGGAGTTCAAATGAAGAACAAGCTCAAAGTTTTCCGTGCGATGCACGATTTAACGCAGGAGGACCTGGCTGATAAGATGGGTGTGACGAGGCAGACCATAAATGCAATAGAGAAAAGTAAATACAATCCTTCGTTGGAGCTGGCTTTCAAACTCGCACGATTATTTGGTGTGAAGATCGAGGATATTTTTATTTATGAAGTGGAGGAGCAAACTCAGGACGAATGAATAAGCGAAATGTCGGCATCATTCGTGCACTATTCTCTCTAAAACTCGTTGTCAAAGCAGGTTTGTCGCTTCCCATAGCATATCTCATCTTTTAACCATAAAAATTTATCTCTCATTTTTGCATCTTCTTCGGAACATTTCCAGAAACGTCGCTTCTCTCATTCGCGTCCCATACGTATCCATAGCACCATACCCACACACTTCCACCTTCTAAACTGATAATCGTGTACCGATGCGGTTGTTGTTTCAAATGGGTTTTTTAGAAAAACTCTTAAGATAGATGATGCTAAAGTTTATTAAAAATGATAGGAGTTTAATTATTAGCGTGATTGATGCAAAAATTCGGGAAGGTTTAAGTAAGTGATATTGGTTGGGGGGTTAAATATGGGTGCTACGGTACAGAATGGAATAGTAGAGAAGGCGAAACGTGCGAGAATGGCTTCTGTAGAACTGGCAAATGTGGCTACGGGAGCGAAGAACAGGGCACTGCTCAGGATTGCGGACTCGATTGATGCGAAACGGGAGCAGATATTAGAAGCAAATGCGAGGGATGTTAAGGAAGCCGAGCAGGCGGTGAGGGATGGTACACTCTCAAAACCGTTACTCGACCGGTTGAAACTTGACGATGCCAAGATACAGGAGATGATAAACAGTGTTCGTGATGTTGCGAAACTGGATGATCCGGTAGGTAAGACCTTATCGGCGATCGAGCTCGATACGGGTCTTGAGCTCTTCCAGGTTTCGTGCCCCATAGGTGTAATTGGTGCTATATTCGAGTCGCGACCCGATGTACTGGTTCAAATCTCATCATTGTGTCTTAAGACCGGTAATGCGGTATTATTGAAAGGCGGGTCAGAGGCGTGGAACTCAAATGTCGCGCTATTCCATGTGGTAGAAGAAGCGGCGGCTGAGGGTGGTGAGATTCCTGCAGGCTGGATTCAATTGCTGGAGACACGTGAGGATGTGAAGGAGATGCTGAAACTGAACGAATACATTGACCTTTTAGTACCCCGGGGTAGTGGACAATTCGTAAAATACATACAGGATAATACATCGATTATGGTACTCGGTCATTCTGAGGGCATATGTCATGTATATGTCGATCGAGACGCGGACTTAGATATGGCACTGGATATATGTTATGATGCGAAGGTGCAGTATCCCGCGGTATGTAATGCTATGGAAACACTGCTTGTGGATACTGCAATTGCTGATGCGTTCCTACCGCGAATAGCAGCTAAGTACAGAGATGCGGGAGTGGAGATGCGAGTGTGTCCAGAGACCATGCGGATACTCGCAGCCGATGCCGATGATATCGACCTGAAGCCTGCCACTGAAGAAGACTGGTATACGGAATACAACGATTTGATCATTTCGATCAGGGTGGTTTCTGGTGTTGATGATGCGATCGATCATATAAACCGCTATGGCTCAGGACATACAGATGCGATAGTGACCTCAAACAACGATACAGCGCTAAAATTCCTCCGATTCGTCGATTCCTCATCGGTGATGCACAATGCCTCTACACGGTTCAGTGACGGTTACAGATACGGTAAGGGCGCAGAAGTTGGCATAAGCACGTACAAGGTGCATGCTCGCGGTCCTGTCGGACCGGAAGGGCTGGTTATATACAAGTACATGCTGCTGGGCAACGGGCATGTGGTGGCACCCTACGTGGGTGCAGACGCGAAACAGTTCACGCATCGCAGGCTCTCAAAGCAGTTTTATATCCCGGAGCACCGCTAAGTATGCCGATATGGGGCTGTTCAGGCAGGTATATCTGTTATAAAACAAAACCACAGCTTTCGTTCATTCACTCCACGTTTCGCATCTCACGTTTTTAGCGATTGACAGAAACGGATGCTGATAACACACACGTGTGCAGTACGCGAAAGGTTTAATATCGACTAAATCCAAGATAGTAAGGAGGATTAGACCTATGGGGTTACAAAAAATGCCTGAGGATACTTTATGCTCCTCTGTGGGTTGGTTCATGAATGGAGATGAACGCAATAGTACGCAGGTCCGAGGTAGGCGGTGAAATAATTATAATTGCACCTCCGTCCAAGAGTTATACGCACCGGGCAATAGCAATAGCATCTCTTGGCAGTGGACACTGTGATATCTTATCACCGCTGATATCAGATGATACGGAAGCGACGATCAATGCGGCTAAATGCCTTGGAGCAGCTGTAGAATGCGGCAAGGATAAGATATCAATAGAGGGCGTGGCGGGCAAACCCGTAATACCCGATGATGTAATAAATGCTCAGAACTCGGGTACAACACTGCGATTCTTTACCGCAATCTCAGCACTGTGTGAGAAAGGCGCTACGGTTATAACCGGCGATGCATCGTTGAGGAAGCGTCCCAACGGTCCATTACTGCGATCGTTGAACGACCTCGATGCTGATGCATTCTCAACAAAAGGTGATGGTACCGCGCCACTGGTGATAAGAGGCAGGTTGAAAGGAGGTGAAACGGTGATAGATGGCACAATCAGCTCACAGTTCGTTTCTGCGCTCTTAATCGTCTGTCCTCTTGCAGAACGGGATTCACTTATCACCGCTAATCGCCTCATCTCTGTGCCTTATACGAGAATGACGCTTGATATACTGGCAGAAGCTGGTGCGGATATTGAAGTTTCACATGATAACAGCAATAACTTCTCGTTCCACGTAGCCGGTGACAGGGATTATTCTTTGAAAAGGTTCATAGTTCCCGGCGACTTCTCTTCTGCTTCTTATCTCATGGCTGCAGCTGCACTTACCGGTGCCCGATTGAAACTGAGGAAGCTTTTCCCCTCTGCACAGGGCGATTCCCGGATAGTGGATATAATGCGGGCTATGGGAGTCGATGTGAGCTGGGATCGGACCAATGGTATTGTAGAGGTTAGAGGTGCGGATTTGCATGGTATAACCATCGATATGAGAGATAATCCCGACTTAGTGCCCACAATAGCGGTTCTGGCTGCGGTTGCGGACGGTCGTACGGAGATAACGGGGATCGCACACCTGAGATACAAGGAAACAGACAGATTGGCTATTCTTGCTTCGGAACTGCATAAGTTCGGAGTCAGGATAGAAGCGCATGAGGACCGGCTGCTGATAGAGGGAAGCGAGTTGAAACCTGCGAAGGTGCGATCACATGGTGACCACAGGTTAGCAATGGTACTGACACTTGCAGCGTTATGTACACCGGGCGAGACAGTAATAGAGGATGTTGAATGTGCGAAAGTGTCCTATCCTTCCTTCTTTGATGACATTCGCCGGCTGGGTGCTAACGTCGTTCTCATATAACCTTCTATTCGGGGTTGTTACTTCAAAAGTGGTTTTGGAAAACTATATTTTGTATAAAAAATAGTGAACACAGCTCCAGGTGATTAATCACCATCCTCGATCAGAGGGTCCAGATACTCCCGGTATTCATCAACCGTAACAGGTCTGCCAGTCCAGTATTTTACCAGTTCACCATCGCCACTGATAACAGCACATAGCGGCAGCAGTTTCTCGCCTTCACGATGGATGATATGGTATATCGCTGCTTCTGGACTGCTATCGAATAGCACGAGGAACGCAATCCTGTCATTGTACAATTGCCTGAGTTGTTCTATATTAGGCTTGTCTCGTTCGCATATCCTGCATACGTTCTCGTCACACGGATCGCGTATTACACTCAGTACAACCGGGCAGTTATGACTCATGATGGCTTCAAGCGCTGATTTGACACCGCGATACTTCTCTTCTATGTAGCGTTCTATCACCTCATTGTACTCTGAAATCACCTGCTCCCGGCTCATATTATACCTGGCTGCAAACGTTTCAACCACTTTATCGCGAAATGCGCGCCTATGCTCTGCTACAAGCTCATTCAGCCTCATTTATCACCCTTACAGGAATCGGTCGTGCCGTAACGTAATTTTATATAATGCATCGGGAGTTTATTAATCTTGCTCCTGCACGGTTCGAGTTGCTCACACATACCCACCGCCGGTTAGATGTCATGACTATAACCCCTGAAACAGTTTTGCCACTATGATCGGTAACAGCAGAACGCCCATGCAGTTACTTCGCCTTATGCCGTAATAGATAGGGATGAGTCCGATAGCTGTTGCAACAGCGAGCACAAGCAAGCCCAACCCGCCAGTAAATATGAAAACCAGCAGGATGAGGAGTATAACAATGGATAACAGCAATTTCCGATACGGTATTTCACGAAAAAATAGCGAGAACTGTTTGCCCATGTATATTGTAATGAAGAAAGAAAATGCCGATGCAGTTAACACGGTGATGAGCATCAGGACAAACGTTACGGGAGGTAGTAACTCTGCCCATGGCTGTATATCCATCATCTGGCTTATCGCCATCATCACACCACTTCTTGCATGCATGGTGAGGTACAGTGTGGCTGTACAAAATATAACATTCGCGGTATTCACACTGCTAAGCGTGAGAATCACCTGCCCGGGCTCTCTATTCCGGCGTGCAAGCATTGCCATCACGGTCGCATGTGCAGATGTGATACCGGGCAGAGCACTGACCACACTGCCAAAAGAGGCGCCGGAGATTATTGATTTCAACACGTCCGTATTCTTTATCTCGGGCTCATTTATTACCTGTTCGGGTATTTCTGGTGTGTAAAATAGCGAATAGAGGATGGTTGAGAGTCCAAACAGCCCGGAGAATGCGGGGAATAGCATCGAAGCTGGAGCGGGTAATCCCTGCAACACGAAACCGAATATACCGGAAATGACGAAGACCATCAGTGAGAGCATTATCGCTATAAACGGCTCCATGCGTTCATTGAAACTCTCTGTAAGGACGAGCAGTGCGGATATACCTGTGAGGAGGTAGAGCATATTATGCTCAAGCATCGAGAACATGGCAGAGGAAACGATGAAATAGAAAGGCAGGAGGCATAACAGCGAGAAGACTACTGCACCGAAACTACCTATCGCCGATAGAACTGTCGCTTCATAAGCCCTGCCCTCCAGCAGTAATCTGTGTGCGGGTAGCAGGTTCAATGCGGTATCACTCTCGGGCGCACCGAGATATGCGGCTGGTATGAAGCTCAGGAATGTGTGTGTCAGGGCGGTGGCAAGTATTCCCGATGCGATGATGGTACGAGATGCGTAAGAATCGAGGAAGTACAGTTCACGCAGTAATGCTGGTGCGATCGATACGAGGATAACGGCTATATTGTTGGGGTGCAGCCCGGGCACGAGACCCGTCAGTGTGCCCAGAATTACACCGAGTATTACAACTACGAATAATAGCAACACAAATGTGAGACAGAATTCCATGCCGATCACAATTGTAATTTGTATAAAGCATCATTAATTAACACCCCACAACAGTAATAAACCAACAATATGTATCTCACGAGGGAAGAGGAGCGGATATACGAAGGTGAAGCTGGCTGGACGAAGAAGAAGGCGATGGAGATCCTTGTTGCTATTGGCGATCTGAACGAAGCGCCCGGGTTGATACCAGTAGAAAGCGCGCATGTATCTGGTGTCTCGTACAAGACCATAGGTGACGCTTTTGTGTTCATAGAGAACCTCGATGATAGGGTGGTGGTTGATACCACATTGAACCCTATGGGCATGGATCGATCACTGTGGTCAGATATGGGCATCACAAAAGAGTTTGCAGAACGGCAGAACAGGGTACTTGCAGCCTATTCACGGCTTGGTATTTCGCCGGAATGTACATGTGTGCCCTATCTACTGGGCAGTGTGAGACCAGAGAGGGGCAGCCATATCGCGTGGGCGGAATCGTCGGCTGTACTATTTGCCAATTCGGTCATCGGTGCAAGGACGAATATGGAGGGTGCACCATCTGCACTTGCCGCTGCGCTTATAGGCAAAACGCCGCTTTATGGGCTACATTTAGATGATAAGAGGTTGCCCCGGATGAGAGTGAGGGTGGACTGTGCCCTGACCGATGCCGATTATGGCGCTCTCGGATATCTCATAGGAGATGTGGCAGAAGATAGAGTACCATTGATAGAGCTCTCAGGCTCGCAGCCCGATGGAGATGAGTTGAAGCATCTATCTGCAGCGATAGGTGCTACAGGTGCAGTCGGTATGTACCATGTAAAAGGGGTCACGCCAGAGGCGATAGGAGATGTCGATGAGAGCTACATAGAAGAAGAGATAGAGATAGAGCGGCATGATCTGGATGGGGTCTATGAAAACTGTAATAATGAACCAGAAGTTATAGCGATCGGGTGTCCACATTGCTCCCACAGCGAGCTGAAGCAGATATGCCGATACCTGAGGTCAGAAGGCGGCGGTGAGAAGGTAAGAAAGGACGTCTTTGTATTCACGGCAAGGAGAATAAGGGACCGGTTGCGGGCAGAGGTGCGGGAGATAGAACGTTATGGTGTCAAGGTCATTTGCGATACATGCTATGTGGTATCACCTGCATTTGAGCATTACAGGTCGCTATTGACCAATTCCGGGAAGATGAAACGGTATGTGCCGCTCATCTGTGCCGGTGCATGTGTGCAGTTATGCAGTACAGAAGAGTGTATTAAAGCGGCATTTGTCTGAAATCTCTGTCATGTGGCTACATGAATATGACCATGAGTCTGTAAGCGAACCCGCCAATAATAGCAGCCAGGGGGATTGTTATCACCCACGCAATGACCATCTTCTCCACCTCGGTCCATCTGATCCTGCGTATACTCTGGAAGAACGTACCACCGATGACCGAAGAGGCGATAACATGCGTTGTGCTCGCAGGCATGCCTCTCAAACTCATCAATACGACCGCAATCGCTGCACCGGTCTCCGCAGCGAACCCGTGTTTCGGCTCGAGTTTCGTCAATTTCCAGCCAAGGGTTCTCATCACCTGCCAGCCGAAGAAGAAAGTGCCAAGCCCCATCATCAGTCCACAACCCAGTTTCACCCACAGGGGTACTTCAAAGCTCGGTATGAGCCCACCTGCGAGAAGCGCTATTGTGATCACGCCCATTGCATTCTGAGCATCATTCATGCCGTGGCTGAACGCCATAAAAGATGCGGATACTATCTGCAGATGCCTGAATACACGTTCGGTCCTGATCGCGGGCACGTCATGAAATAGAAGATATAACGTCCAGCTTACGATTGATAGGAGTACGGCACCGCCGATGAAGCCCGCGAGTGGTCCCAGTACGATAGCAAGGAAGACCCGATCATTGAGAACCTGCCAGTTTATTATCTGTATACCACCCGCGGTGATACCGGCACCCATAAGACCTCCAACCAACGAATGACTCACACTTATTGGTATGCCCAGAGTGGTACAGACAAACACCCATACAACCGCACCGAGTACGCCCGCAGCAATAATGACCAGCGTTATGCTACCCGGCGGGATGATCCCTTTACCTATGGTCTCCGCCACCTTCGTGGAGATACATGCACCTGCGAAATTGAATACACTCGCAAGAATCAGCGCATTCAGTGGTGTAAGAGCTTTCGTGGCTGTTACCGTGGCAATAGCATTCGCTCTATCATTCGCACCGTTGAGAAAATCATAGATCAGTGCCAGTATAATTATGGCAATAACGATGGTAAGAGATCCCACCACTATATCCCACCACTTAAAATCCGCCCTTCAATCTGAATGTCTCAAGGCTATTTGCGACATCCTCGCACTGGTCCATTGTGTCCTCGAGAATCTCCACTACCTCCTTCAGCAATAATCGCTCAAGCACTTCGTCCGGACTCTTCGTTGGCGTGGTCATCAGCCACCGCAGCCATCGTCTGTTTATCTCGTCCGCTTCGTTCTCCAGTTCATTTATTCTTATGCAATGAGCTTCCAGGCTACCATCGCCACACCTCATGTTACGGAGGCAATGTACAGCCGTATTTATCTCTTTTGATGCCGCCAGTATAACAGGTGCAAATTCCGACACGAGCTCGGGAAGGGTGTGCATAAATGTCAACCGTCGCACCGCCTTCTCTATACCATCGATCACATTATCGAGGTTATGAGCGAAATAACGGATATCTCCTTTCTCTTCGGTGACTCTGGTATGGTCAAAGAAGAGCTCGTGCAGTATCTCATGAACGATCGTATCCGCTTCATTTTCCAGAACACCAAGTCGCTCACTTATCTCCGAAACCCTGGAATAGTCACCGGCATTGCACAATTCGACCAGAAGTTCCGCCGCTTCCACAGTCTTATCAGCAAGCGCTTCAAACAGATCGAAGAACTTCCGATCGTGCGGTAGAAAGACCGACACCTTCGGTAAAACGAGATTATTGAGCACTAAAAGAAAAGTTCGTCCTGATCGTATCTTATCTCGCTTCATACTTGCATCAATAAACTATATAAATTTTGGAGTATATTTAAATTTTTCTATTTTTTCGTAGTTGAAGTCGCATCTACTGTTAAGACCCGGACTCAGGTTAGCCTTTCAGCAGATTTAGCAGCTCTTCCATGCCCCTTGTATTCACCACATCCCGGGCTTCCAGCCATCCCCGTCGCGCTGTCGCCACACCGTATCTTATCACATCCCGCATCTGCATTGCATCATGTGCATCGGTCGATATAGCGATGGGAACACCGTGATCCTTCGCCATCCTGCAATGGATGTCATTCAAATCGAGCCGGTCTGGAAACGAGTTAAGCTCCATAATCGTACCCGTATCCTTCGCCACTTCCATCAATCGCTCCATATCGACCTCATACGGCTCTCGTTTGCCGAGTATACGACCCGTGGGGTGTGCAATTATATCCACATGCTCGTTTTCCATCGCGGTCTCTATTCGTTTTGTCATCGTAGCCTTATCCTGTGTGAATTTCGAATGCACCGCTGCAACGACCACATCCAGCTCCTTCAGTGTATCATCTGGCAGGTCGAGCGAGAAATCGGATTTTATATCCACTTCTACCGAAGATAACACCCTTATTTCACCTTCAAATTGCTCGTTCACACTGTCAATCTCCACCTGGCGCTTCTTTATCTTCGCTTCGTCCATACCCCCGGCAATACCAACCGCAGGCGAATGGTCCGCCACTGCCACATACTCATAACCCAGTGCAATAGCGGTACTCGCCATCTCCTCCACGCTGTTTTTGCCATCACTCCATTTGGTATGCACGTGTAGATCACCCTTAATATCCTTGAGCTCTATCAGCTCAGGTATACGGTTCTCCTGTGCCGCTTCCACTTCGCCCCGGTCCTCTCTCAGTTCAGGTGGTATATACGCAAGTCCCACACACCTGAACACATCCCGCTCGTTCTCACCACCGACCTTCTCACCAGTATCCACCCTGAACACCCCGTACTCGTTTATCTTCAGCCCTCGCTTTACGCCCAGCTCTCTTATCCTTATATTGTGGTGCTTGGAACCCGTGAAATAGTGAACCGCCGCACCGAACGATCCCGCATCGACCACTCTCAGATCCACATCCATGCCCTTCAGCACGATCGACGACTTTGTATCACCCTTTGCTACTACGTCCTCCACTCCTTCCAGGCTGGTGAACGCGTCCATAACCTCCTTCGGACGTTTCGATACCACCAGTATATCTATATCCCCGATCGTCTCACGCATTCTGCGCAAGCTGCCCGCAATCGTTATTCGTTCCACGGCATCCCGCTTCTTCAACTCCTCCAATATGGATTCTGCACGAGGTAACGCCTCAGAAAGCAGTTTCCTGCCTCTGTATCGCCTGTACTGCTCTATGCCTTTGAGTATGTTCTCTTCCACTTTGGCGCCCAGTCCCGATATCCCACGGAGCTTATGCTGCTTCGCTGCCGCTTCCAGTTCCGCAATGCTCGATACCCCCAGCTCATCATGCACCTTCGCTATTGTCTTCGGTCCCACCCGCGGTATAGCCAGCATCTCAAGCAGACCAGGTGGCAATTCGCGTGTCAATTCACGGTGTTTCTTGCAATCGCCCGTCTGTACAATCTCCACTATCTTCCTGGCTATGCCCTCACCTATACCCGGTATCTTCTTCAATTCGTCCACGCCACCGCGTTCCGCAATGACCTTTAAATCCTGCGTCAGTGTCTCTATCGTACGTGCGGCTCGCCTGTAGGCTCTCACTCGAAACGGGTTATCGCCCTTAACCTCCAGAATATCCGCAATCTCATCAAAGATACGTGCTATGTCCAGATTTATCATTTCCTGAGCTTTTTAGCTTAAACTGGCAAGCCCAATTCTTTACGATCCTCCTTACGATAGACCGACTTCAATCGCCCTTCTCTCGTATCTGGATATTTCAATCGTCCACCTTTGAACTTGAAATCTGGTGGTTTACGTTCTGCCTCTATTATGTCTTTCGTTCTGCCCGCTATACGTGCCTCTATATCTTCCGCTTCCTTCTCCACCGCACTCTTCGCTATATGCAGATCATCTATCTTCAGCATGCCCGTAGCTGCTTCTGTCGCAGATATAAAAGCCTGCAGTTTCACTCCCAGCGGGTCCACTATACCTGCCTCGTACATGTTTCTTATGTCCTTATCGGCACCAGAGATACCAGCATTGATGTTACCATTGAAATGCTCTGCTCTCAACCGTGTTAAAGTATCTATCTGATCCATGCCGCAGTTCTTTGCGATTGCTCGCGGAATAGCCTCCAGCGCATCTGCAAATGCGTCTATTGCCAGTTGCTCCTTGCTTGCTATGCCACGAGCGAACTTCCGCAGTCGCAACGCTGCCTCCACCTCAACCGCAGCACCACCCGGCACCACTCGATTATCCTTAAACACCTGTGCAACTGCATGTAGCGCACTCTTCAGCTCGCCCACCAGCCCTTCCAGCACTCTGAGAGAAGTACCCCGTACAATAATAGCAGCGGAATCGCCACACTTGCATCTCTCAAAGAATACATACTTGTCACCACTTATCTCACGCTGCACCACCCGTCCCGCATAACCGAACTTGTCAGGACTCAGGTCACTTACATCCTTCACTATCTTCGCGCCCGTAGCACGTTCAAGCCGTTCAAGGTCGGTTAATTTGACCCGCTTTATCAGCATTATGCCGGCATCACGGAATTTCGGCAGTGCATCGTCATCCACCCCCCACCGGCAGCAAATAACATTGGCACCACAATTCACTATCGGCTCTACGAGTTCGTAAAACAGGCGCGATCTCGTCGCTCGGAACTCGCGGAAATGACCCGGTCTCGTTATCTTCACGTGGAAATCGAGAGCACCGAGTGTCTCACCCGCTTTGCTCCGTTCCCGTGCGGGCATACCCCTCGGTAACTCCTTCCTGCCCTTTATCTTCGGCTCCTTGTATTCTATCGGGAAATCAAGTAGCGCTATCTTCGCATCCTCCATCTCGGTCGGTAGTGCATCCAGCACCTCCCGGTCTACAACCACCCCTTCGAAGAAATGGGTTTCATTTACGTTGCCCCCGCTCTTCGCCTCTATTGTGATATCCTCAACGTCTATCTCATCATTGTTGCTCAATCGGTGTATGCTCTCCACCACGGCATCTGCCAGGATATCCTCCTCACAAAACTCGCCCCTTTTAAGCGCTGTCTTTGCTACCTGACGCAATAAAGAAGCGTTTGATTTATCTTTCACGTCCACGCTGGTCGCCATCTCCTCCAGGGTCGATTTGACAACGGCAAGCGCGCGTTCATAACCATCAACCACGATATTTTGGTGCACACCCGCCTGTCTCAGCTCGTATCCCCGCCTCACCAGCTCGCCTATCAGTATCATCACCGTAGCTATGCCATCACCCACACGTTCACCCTGAGTCAGCCCTGCGGTAATCAGTATGTCAGCAGTTGGATGCATGTACTTCAGCTCTTTTATCAAGCTGTATGCATTGCTTGATACCAGGTCTGCAGCTTCTACTTTCGTTGCACCTTCTGTTATCAATATCTTTGACCCAAAAGGACCAATCACAGGCTTGAACATGTCAGAGAAAGCAGCACAAACCATCATATTAGTCTCCTGGATCTCCTCCGGTGGGACTTCACCAGGTGGTAATTCTTCCTTTATCATACCCCTCACCTCATTATATAGATAAATGACAGTGATTTATAAACCCTAACACTTCTGATTCTACGGAATGAGAGAAGAAATGCCCGGTGTTTCACGCCGTAATCATCAATTACACGCTTATGATCAGTGCGGTGTTTCAATAAACGTAGCTGGTGTTCTCCCGAAACTCGACAAACATAGGCTTTGAGGTTGAGAGGTGGTAAGAACGAGTCATTCTAAGAGAAGCATCCCGAAGAAGTTTATCTTTCCGTATGGATATGTTAGCACTTCCAATTCATAGCCAGCATTTCTGACCGTCTTGAAGACATCTATCCCGCATGCCTCCATCCCCGGTCTCATCCTGTGCGGATGCACACAAAACCGTTTCGCAGCATGGTCCAGAAATTTTTCACGTTCCGGTATGCATTCATCACAATACGCACAGCAAAGTCCGACCATTGCGAACACTTTGTAATAACCTGAGAGAAATGCATGCCTCTCCATATCAAACATCGTGTCATAGAATACACGTATGGCATCCCACAGGAAGTGGTGAATATGCGAAGGTGGCACTTCTAAGTTGGGTTTGGCATCAAATCTCGTAATTATCGCCTTCTCGTAACATCGTATCAGTTTCCTCGTCTCTTCCGGCGAGGGTACATAAGGCGGGCAGTTCAGATGCTTGCCATACGCTTTACAACCATACCTGCATCTCCAGCGAACCCAATCACCTACTTCAACCTTGTCGGTGGTGATGAGTTTAAAATCCGGATGGATGTGCGCTAATTCCCGCAATAACGTATCAAGATCCTTTTTCATTGTCCTCTTTCCTCATCGTCCCCGTCGGAGTCAGTCGCTCATACCACGGATCGCGATTACTACTTTTTAAATTTATATATAACAATTGTTATAGTTAAATCCTGGTGATGAGTATGGACGAGGAGGAGTTAGAGGAATTGGTGAAGAAGATAAAGGCGAAAGCGCTCAGAGAAGAAGCGAAGAAACGGGGCATAAAGACCGCTTGTGTGAAGAAAATAGACATTGCCAGGCAATTGCCCAGGGAAGTACTGGAAGAACTCAGCACCAGGCAATGAAATATTTCGTCGTGGCGTTCGGCACGGCGGATAGAGCAGAGGTGAATTCGGATTACGGGCGGGATGAGCAGGCAGTGCCGGGGCACCCATCTCTTGACCCCGGCTATCGGGATTGAAGATGTTTCGTCGTCAAAATGCACGAGCATTGCATCCTCAACCCGTTATCAGGGTAAATAGCGTCACGAAAGGTATATCCCTACCTCTCAGCACATCTTGTACCTTCTCCCTTCACTTTCATTGATACAAATATTAACCGATTCATATTTTTTCTTTTCTTTTCTTTCCTTTTTGATAGCATGAAGTTCCTTGTAATGGGTGCGGGAGCGTTGGGGAGCGCATTTGGCGGTATGTTAGCCAGAGCAGGACATGATGTCACACTCATTGGTAGGGAAAGATACATGGCACCCATAAGAGAACACGGGCTCAGACTATCAGGGATATGGGGATCACACATCGTCAAAAATATACGAGCTATGTCAGAACTAAAGACGAATAATGAACCCGATGTGATCCTGTTAACAACGAAATCTTTCGATACCGAAACTGCGATGAAGGCGCTGCAGCCACTTATATCCGATGAGTCAGATACCGTGGTTATAAGCTTGCAGAACGGGATAGGCAATGAGGAATGTATAGCACGGTACGTTGGAGAAGCGCATACAATGGGCGGAATGGTCATAACCGGTTTTGAGCTCTTACATCCGGGCGAAGTAGAAGTGACAGTTTCTGCGGCTACAACAAAGATCGGCGAACTCACCAATGAAATTACACCACGGTTGAAGAAGATCGTCGCGGTCTTCAACGAGGCGGGGATACCTGCTGATGCGGTGGATAATATTCAGTCGCACATCTGGGCTAAAGCATTGTATAACGCAGCGTTAAATCCACTCAGTGCGATCTTCAGGGTTTCCTATGGCGAATTGGCGCATCACCAGTCTTTTGCCATCATTGAGGAGGTAATACATGAGGCGTTTAACGTTGCACGCGCAGAGAACATCAGATTATTCTGGAACCGGGCAGAAGAATACCTGGAGTATCTACGGCGTGAACAGATACCACTGACCGAAAAGCACCGTTCATCAATGCTCAGGGACATTGAACGAGGTAAAAAGACTGAAATAGATTTTTTAAACGGTGTTTTTGTGGACCTTGGTAAAGAGCATGGCATACCCACACCAGTTAATGAGACCATTGTGAGAATGATAAAGTTCCTGGAGGAAAGAACCGAACCGGATGGGGATGGCACAGCACCGTGAGACAAACCCGATTACTGTGCCGGGCACGCACAATAGCAGGCAACCATCCCCATAATCGTGAATGCAGAATCAACCTTCACAAAACTTTCAACCTCTAAAAACCCACTCTCAACATCTTTATATCCCCAAACCCTTGCGCTTATTCTCGATCACTTCGATTATTTTCTCAGCCGCTCTATGTGGATCGGCTTCGACATAGAATTTCCCGCCAAATATACCTTCCACATCATCTGTTAGCCACTTAACTACTCTTTCGCTTGCTGCCACGTTGGGCTGGTCCCCTATGTGAGTGAAGATTCCTAAGGAAACCGCCCAAAAGCCTATTGGGATTGCCTTCTCTGCAATATATTCTGGTGCTGAAGCAGCTACCGGGAGCTGATCAATTCTGACTTTCAGGTGATCTGCAACTGCATTGAGCACTTCTTCTATTCGTGAGTTATCCACGCATGCCCCCATGAAGATGCAGGGTGGAAGAGCTTCGAGCCCGTTTGCCTTTGCTATTGCATCCATAACAGCCGCCAGGCGCTCGCCAACACCTGGATAGGATGGGTCAGGCTTCAGGAGATCATGATAAGAAGCCACGGTTGCGACGCACCCTGTGAGAATAACCAGAATATTATTTTTGACCAGTTCTCTCAGCAATTCAACGGTTCTGTACCCGTATTCATCACGTGGTGTAACACATCCAATGACCGCTACAACGCCACGAATATTTCCATTCTTTATATTATCCACGAGAGCTCCCACCGGGTCCCCGGGCTTTACCTTGTCCAGAGCTTCGAGGAGCTGTTCGGCTGAAAATCCACCTATCATATCATGTGGCTCATGGTCCGGAAGATAAACCTTCGCCTGGTCTCTATTGGCGTAGTTATCAACCGCCATCTTTATGAGCTCTCTGCCGATCTCTTCTGCCCTCTCCGGATCAAATTCAATATGCGTGGCACCCTCAATCTTCGACATCGGATCCGTGGTAACAACTCTGGTATGGAAGTGCTCAGCAGCATCTACTATCGCTGGCTGAGTGCATTGTATATCTACTACCACCAGCTCAATCGCTCCTGTTGCTATTGCAAGCTCCTGCTGCAGTATATCTCCCGCATAATTCACCCCTCGTCGCATCAAGACCTCCATACCGGTACAGCACATCCCAACCACATTGATCTTGGGATTGTTCGTGGGATCTGCGTTATACTCCTCCGCAGCACTGACAACTGCATCAGGTAATGCCGGGATATGCCCGTGAACGATTATATTTATCTCCTTCGGATTTATAACAGTCAAATTTGTTTTTATTTGTATCACTTTTGGAACGCCAAGGAGAATATCCTGAATCGTTGTTGCAGGATACATCCCGCAGTATGCGTCTACGAGCCCCAGCCGGCATGCACCCAGGAGCAGATTCTCCATATCAGCATCCATGCCCATCGCAATCCTGTTCATAGCCTCCATGATCTCAGGGCAACCACCATTAATGAGAATGCCTTTCTCTTCCCACAGCTTTCTGCGATCCTCCAGTGCCCTGTAAAGAAGCATCCTCGGCACACCGGTCAGTTTTGATATATCATCCAAAACCGCATCTGCAACCTCAACCGCCTTCTCCCCATCTGTGTTAGCACCACTCAATCCAAGACCTTTGTAAACCCTATTTAGCTTCTCTGGCTCTTTGATCGAATAAGCAGTAACAGATCCCTCTCCCACTCCTCTCAGGAGATTTGCAATCCTTCTCGCATGTCCCACATGCGCTGAAGCTCCAATAGTGGTCTCTGAAACCAGGTTCTTAGCAACAATAATATCCTTATTCATCCCGCAGACGCCTGTTCGCTTCACATCGACACAAGGACCCTGCTGGCAGGTCATACAGGTTGCCTGGAACGGTGCATTCTTAGAGCGAGCATAATTCTCCTTATATCTCTCCCAAACTGTTCTGATTCCAAGCTTCCTCGCCCTCTTCCGCATCTCATCGGTCACAGGATCAACAACAAACTTCTCTTTTTTCATAGTTCTTCAACTCCATTTGGTTCAGGAATTACAATTTGTCTCCCTGCTTTTCAAAGCGGTCCTAATAATATAATATAATATAAAAAACAAAATGAATTACAATTTGTCTCCCTGCTTTTCAAAGCGGTCCCGGACAAGTTCAACTTCATCCCGGTTTGCTTTATCTAAGAGTGGTTTTGCCGCTTCATCAAACGTCTTTTCTGGGTTCATAATTTTTACATCCCCTATTCTAATCTAATCGCAGGAATCCAATCGTGATATGTCTTCCCATTTGCATCTATGAACTCGGAGCAGGTAATGAATCCTACAGGAGTTGAAAGATTATCGGTATGGTGAATTTGCGGATAAGAGCCTGTGCGGATGGTATAATTGTAAATCACGCCTTCCTCCAATGTTAATGCCCTGTTAAATGATATAGTGTTGTAATCACCAACGTAGCCATTCCATTTAGCGACTGCACAATCTTTTATCGTATCATTCCAAATCATTGCAAATTCAGTATGCCCACCTGTTCCGAGGCATGGATAAGTGTAGAGTTTGGATACGTTTATCGTTTGGTTTGGCTTTATTGTTCCATTATGCATGCCGGAGATGCTTGGATATGGGTTTTCCGGTTCACCTGTGTCGAATATTCGTGTTGGAATAAATTCAAACTTTTTAATGATAACTTCAACCTCTTTACTATCCGAGGGGGGATTACCATTAAAAAGCCAAAGGTTTATTCTAGTATTTTCACTCCCCGGTTCGGGGATATCTTCCCCTGTATAATTCCACGATTCAATTATATAACTCTCGTCTGGAGGGCTGATATAATGCCCATAAAGACTCTGGAACAATATGCTTTCACTATCCCAATCGAAGCTACATGTTGAGTAATTTTCGCTTAATTGAATATTAAATCTGTGTCTATTTTCAGGATGGTCCCAAGGCTGCACTACATATTGTGCATTTTCTGCTTCTTCCGCTCCCCATCTTGCAAACTCGATATCAATCTCACGGTGATTCCCTGGACAAGTATCATCCCAGGTGAACAAACCAAGGACAACATTCTTATCTAACTGATCAACTCTACTTGCTAAATAAAAAATATATTTCCCATATCCAAAGCTTCTTTTAGAAATGACTTCCGCACAATACCACTTTCCATCTCTATTGGTAATCTTCAGGTGTAACTGACCTTGGTCATCGACCCGGATGTTTTCATCACTATCTGAAAAATAATTCGGACCCGGACCCACTTCCCAATCACTGCTATTTTTCACCAACCAGGTATATCCAGAAAATTCAATCTCTCTAAGTTTGGGTGAACGGTCTATTATGGTTTTATCAACAGCATCTTCCTCAAGCTTTTCAGGTAATGTCTGTTCACCACTTCTTAATAATTCCTCCTCAGGTAGCTCATACTCCTTTGGAACAAGAAAAGCAGCTATCTTCGTTGCGAGCTGATCCTGACCACCGGTCGTGATTAAACAAGAAAAGTTCCCATCCTCTTTGACTTCTGTCCATGGAGATGCCCAGTAAGGTTTAGTCCACCACCCTCCTCCAACAAGTATATAAACAGCAATTTTGTAATTTGCAGGACTCCCTTCCTTTACCTCTATCTTGCCCTTTAAATAACCAGGCCAGCTACCATAAGATGATACTTCTACATGAGTGAACCAGGCAGCTTTCTGCGTTTCTTCAATGCCGATGAAATCAAAACAAATAGCGGCTACTTCTGGTTGGCTACCCATGAGGGATCCAAATACACTCACAACAATCATCACTGCGACTAAACAACTCAATATCTTCATCATATTTCCTCGTATGATTTCACCCCTATCGACTTATTCATCACGCCCCTCAATATATCCATCCCTGTTAGGCTTACATTGGTTGTATTTGATATTTTTTCACTTATAAATCCCACATTCCGCATTTATAAGACTTTGGATACATCACTTTAAGAATTACGCGCGGATAAGAACCCATTTAACGAGGTTCTTCATGCTATGCCCTATATGTACACATTCACCCATACACATA